>JACQBO010000069.1 GCA_016194465.1 Candidatus Kerfeldbacteria bacterium | reverse complement strand
GGGGCCAGTTGGTCCATGACTTTGTTCGTGTAGAAGGAAATGAAATACCAGGGCGAATTTTGCATCCGTGGTTCCCAAAAGGTGATGAAGTCCGATGACTCTTGGGTATTCAGACCGAGCTTGGCGAGTGTCGAGGTGAGGAATTGGTGGACATCTGCTTGAGCCACGATAAAGCCTTTATTTGGTTCAGCATACAACCCACCGCGGCCTTCCCAGAAGAGATAGGGATAGGTAAGGCCGGTGGCCCGGTCGGTCAGCTGGCCATTCAGCTGGGCCGTAACGTTCCAACCCTGGTGATAGGCCGGTTCGGATTTAGTGAAACCGCCGACCGGGGACAGCTGAACACTAACGTTTGTTGTTTTTTGCGGGTAGAGATAGATGACGGGCTTGCCGCACTCGACCGCCGGTAATCCATTGCTGTTCGTGAGACGAACGAGGCGTCCGTAGACATCCTTAAAAAAAATTAGCGGTTTTGTCGCGATGAAACTGGCATAGCTTTTCAACTCGGAATAGGAGTCATTGCTGTTGCTCGATCGACCAAGGCTGTACGTTTTCTTATAGTAGTCTTTCTGATAGGAATGGTTCGGGTTCTTGAAACCATAGATCGTATCGCCCTTGGAACTGGTCCCAATTTTGACGAGGTCCGTGTCGGGATTGACCGAGTTACTCGGCACAACCGATAAGTAGTTGTAACTACCGCAGCCGCTGTAATCGGTCCAGTTATAACCAGTGGTATTCGCTTGACCGTCAGACCACGTTATTTGTGGCACGTATTGCTGAGCATACGAGGCGTTGTCAGGCCCTTTCTTAATAAAGTCCGGCATGAGTGAGTAAATTGCCGTTGTTCCATCCGGCCGCTTAAAAAAAATTCCATTGGAGTAGTTCACGATCTTCGGTCCAACCCCGAGAACATCCTTACTGCCGGAGAACACTGGCAGGATTGAGGTATAAGCACTGCCATAGGTCGGATCGTTATAGAGAATCTGGAGATTTGTTGTGTCAAAAGGGATGTGAATGTAGCTGACCCGGCTTAAGACATACCGTTGATCAGGTGTTGTTAATGTGGCGGGGTATTCGAGGTCGGAAATTTTGATTGTTTTGTTGAGAGTAACCTTGGAGGTATTAAACCCAGCGGCCTTGAGGTCAATATCCAAATCGCCTGCCGTCCGATCGCCGATCAGGTTTTGCAATAACTGCAATTTTGTTCCGACCTTGAGAAACCAGCGATAATCCGGAAATTGATATGGTCCTTCGCCCCAGCTGCTGACGAGAATAATGGCATCTCCTTTATATGTACCGGAGGCAAACGTGCCGACCTGGTAGTAATGCGCCTTCGTGCTCGTGAATGTATTGGTTGAGTCGCCGTTTTCATAATCATACACAGAGCCGTTTACGTTGTTGTTCGCGGCCGCAAAAATATGCAAGCTAGCGATTTCCTGCAAACCGGTCCAGGTGATTATACCAGTCGATTTCCGGGCCTGAGGGATTATGTGCGACGAATTTGTGTTGCTTATGGTGGCATTGGTGTTAGCGGAAACATTCGGGTTCGACGTGTTCGTCTCGGAGGTATTTGTATTGGCCGTATTTGTAACGACGACCGCATGTGAGTTCGACTTGGCCGTATTCGTGGTTGAGCGGATGATGTAGCCGATAGCCAGACCAAGGGCGATAACCAACACCGCGCCAATGGCTAAGAGCGCGACTTGGGGGATGATTCCCGGGCGCTTGGTAAAAATGTTTTTTCCAGCCATAAGGGTGGCGTCAGAAATAAATTTTTTATATACAGGGAAAGTCTATCACATCAGCGCCCTTACTTCAAGAATACGCCGTTGATGTAACTCGTGGTTTCGGGCGTATCGAGCTTGCCGGTGATATCGGCGGAGTTTTGGTGATCAACGATCTGGAAGGAATGAGCACCACGAAGCCTCATCAACTCGAGCAAAGCCCGGAGCGCTGGCGGCGAGTCAATATCGAGACCGTGTATCTGCGCCAGGTTGAAGTGCTGGATGACGCCGATTGTCTCGGCATCATGCTGGTCGGCAATGGCTTTGTTATGGTAGTGGGAAAAATCTAGCGAGGCGATGATGAGGGTGTCCTTCGGTAGGTGAGCGCTTGCCTTCGTCACAAAGGCGTCGACGAACTGATCGGGCATGCCGTCTTTAAAGATGATGGGCACAATTTTGACGTTCGGCATTTTTTTGGCAAGAAAGGGGAGGAGGTTGTAGATTCCGTGTTCGTTCGCAAAGGGGGATTCATCGAGCCGAACGTTGTCATTTTTCACGAGCCATTTGACGAAACCGTGGTCCGCTTTAAGCGTGCCCCGGTCGGTATCCCAGTCTTGATTCGATGTTATCATCCACCCGTTGCCGACCAGAAAGTGGTTTGGACTAAGCAAGAGGATTGTACTCGGGTGTTGCGTCGCCGCGAGGTTGATCATTTGGGCCACGAGCGATGCCGCCAATAAATGATGATTAACAGTTACGCCCAAGACCTGACCTCGAAGGGCGGGCGTACCCTGGGCGGCAGCAAAAGCTTGATCAAGGCCGCCCGGGATGATTGGATGGACAGTCCTGATCTTTGCGTTTACCCGGGGAGAAAAAAGAACGTACCTAGCTAGGGCACTCGTCACCAGCAATCCACCCACCGCTGCCAAAATCCGCCATCTCGAACGCTGCATGCGCATATTATAACATGTAAGGTTATGGTAGAATATATGCATGAAGGTCAATCCAAACATTTTCAAAGCCTACGACATTCGGGGAATCTGGGGACAAGATTTGAATCCCGAGATCGGTGAGGCAATCGGTCGGGCCTTTGCCAGGTTGCTGCAGAAAGAAAACGGAGAAAAAAAACTGAAGATTGTAGTCGGTATGGATATGAGGTTATCCAGCCCAACGCTACAAGAGCGAGTCATGGCCGGGTTAGTTGATAGTGGCTTGAACGTGGTTGATGTTGGCTTGGTTTCCACCCCCGCTTTCTACTTCGCGGTCGCGTACTACGGATACGACGGCGGCGTCCAAGTTTCAGCCTCTCACAATCCCAAAGAATACAATGGTTTCAAGATGGTCCGGGCTCGAGCCATGCCGGTGGGGCGGGACACAGGCATGAACGATTTGAAAGAAATGGTCCTGCACGATATGTATCAGACATCCACAATCAAGGGCGAGGTCGAGGAACGGCACGGTGTGGTTGAGGATATGGTCAAGGCGCAATCAGCCGGCATTCCCACCACGCGTATTTCCCCGCTGACGATTGTCGTTGACGCAGCGAATGCCATGGGCGCGATTGATGTCGAAGCCATGTTTGCCGGCCTGCCCTGTAAGCTTATAAAAATGAATTTTGAGCTTGACGGCAGTTTTCCAGTTCATCAACCTGATCCGCTCGACGAAAAAAACCTGGCGGTGCTTCGCGAGGCGGTGCTGGCGCACAAAGCGGATATGGGCATCGCCCCGGACGGCGATGGTGACCGCTACTTTTTTGTTGATGAAAAAGGAGATGTGATTCGGCAGGAAATTCTCCGGGGGATTATGGCTCAAATCGCGCTCCACGAACACCCCGGAGCCACCGTTTGTTACGATATTCGACCGGGCCGAATTACCCGTGATATGATCGAAGCAGCCGGCGGTAAAGGCGTGGTTACCCCGGTTGGGCACTCGCTGATCAAGCAACGCATGCTCGAGGTCAATGCAGTTTTTGGCGGCGAATCTTCCGGTCACTATTTCTACCAGTTTTCATACGGCACATTTGAAGCACCGGTCCCCCTGGTTCTGAAGTTCCTCCTGTGGGTCAGTGAGCAAAAAAAGCCCCTGTCGGAAATTCTGGCACCCTACCGAAAATACTTCCATTCGGGGGAAATTAATTCGGAAGTGGCCAGCGTTCCATCAGTGCTGGAGAGAATCAAGAAACATTATGCCACGGGCAAGATCACTTTGCTCGATGGCGTGTCCGTCGAATTCGACGACTTTTGGTTTAATGTCCGGGGCTCGAACACAGAACCGCTTATCCGTCTCAATCTCGAAGCAAAAACCGAGGCACTGATGAACGCAAAGCGCGACGAAGTGCTCGCGGTTATCCGAGAATCATAGGCCTGGTACCCGGGGCAAAACTCGGTTAAGTTTCTGGCTGGCTAAACTTCAATAATTCTTGGACGGAGACAAAATTGTAGCCCCGCCCTTTCAGTTTCGGAATGAGCTGGTCAATGGCTGTAATCGTTTTTTTTCGGTACCCGCCGGCGGCGTTGTACCCATCGTGGAAAATGATAATCATTCCGGGTTTTACTTTTTGTAAGGCGCGCCGAACCATACTTTTTTCCGAGGGTTGAAATACCTCCCGCTCGCTGCCGAACACACCGGAAACCGGAGTCAGGCCGAGGGACTGGACCAGATGCAAGATCCACGGAAGACGGAAAAGCCAAGGCGGACGGAACAGAGTTGGCCGGGTGCCAGTAATGCCCGCAATGAGGCCTTGATTATGCTCAACATCGCGCTTGAAGAGGGCGGGGGAAAAATAGTTTGAAAAAGCGTGGGCGTAGGTGTGGTTTCCCACTTCGTGACCATCAGCCACAATTGCCTGGCCAGTGTGGGGCGATCGCTCCAAGTTTTTTCCCACCAGGAAAAACGTGGCGCGGACGCCGTGTTTCCGCAGTACCGCCAAGAGCGCTTCGGTATGTGGGGAGTTTGGCCCGTCATCGAATGTGAGCGCCAGTACCTTGCTGGTCGTGGCGGCGCGGAACGGAAATCGCCCGAAGAGTTGTGAACTGGGGGAGAAACAAAGATAGTAGACCGTACCTACCAGGATGACAAGGGCAAGAACAACGAGTCCCGCGACCAACATTACCAGGGGTCTTGGATACGGTGGGTCAAGGTCACCAGTCCAGTTTTCGTGGCGCGAAAAACATGAGCCGCAGAAACACGATGGGTCAGTAACGGAAATGTGATCATAACGATCGCCACCACTGCCGCGGCGCGGGACCAGATGATGAACGGACTGAGGGGCTTGGGGTCGTGGCGGATCGGGGCGTACGAACCGAAGACACTTTTCCCCGTCACTTTAGCCAAAAGGTAATCGACGCAATAGTAGAGCATGATCGTAACAAACATATTGTACCACAGGCCGCGACGTAATCTTCGACTCGAAGTGAAGACGGTGTTATCAGGCTGAAAAACAATTTTTCCTTTTGGTTTGAGTTGAGCCAGGAGACCAAACTCATCTCCTCCTTGGGTGAACTGGGTATTGTATCCGCTCCAAGCTTTTTTTCGGAACGCTGTATTACACGCGGTGATATATCCAACCCGGCCGGACAATTTATACCGAGCGTTCGTGGTCCCGAAGAGTGCCCGGGTATACAAACGGGCCCACCATGGGGCGTTGATATATTGAACCACCCCGGCCACCGCTACTACTTCTGGATCACGGCTGAATTCAACCCAGATACGCGTGAGCCAGTTGGGGGGGAACGTCGTATCCGCATCAGTGGAAAGAACCACTTCGCCCGAAGCCGCGAGCGTTCCGGCCTGCCGAGCGGCGCAGACGCCGCGTGTTGGTTCAATAATAACTCTGGCGCCTAAACGGGATGCGATCGCCGCCGTGTCGTCACTACTATTGTTGTCGACCACGATGATCTCAAAGACGCCAGAAAAATCCTGGGCTTTGAGCGAGGCAAGACACGCCTCCAGGTAGCGGGCCTCATTGTAGGCCGGAATGACAATGGAAACCTGCTTGGACATAGAAAAGTTTTTGGTCTGGACCGATAACGCTCAGACTACCAAAAAACCACCGAAATGTCAACCACCGAGTGAGTTTAGCGCAACCCCATTTTTTGTTGTGCCTCGGCCAATGTTTTTTCTGCTTCGTGTCGGGCCTTTTTGTTGCCATCAGCGATGATCTCCGCCACCACCTTTGGTTTTTTTAGAAACTTTGCTCGTTTCTCCCGAAACGGGGCAAAGTGATCGGCAATGATTTTTGCCAAGGCTGGCTTGAATTCGGAGAATTGAAGCTTGCCCTCTTCGGCCGCCATCTTCCATTTTTCTATTTCCGGTTTTTCACCGAGGGCAAAAAGAATCGTGAAAAGATTTCGAACACCATGCGCTTGTTTCTGCAGGTTCGCATCCCTGGCCCATTCCATGTGAGCTCCTTTTTCCGCCGCCTCAGCCATGTTCTTTGCTTGGCGGATCATGCCCGGCTCGGCCCCGGTAACGGCTTTTTGTAGTTTTTTATTAATCTCTTCTTCCGAATCGTTGAGGCCAATGCCCCCCGCCATAGACTTACTCATCTTCTGTTCCGGGTTGGTCAGGTCCATAATCCGGCGACCTAATCCATGGATCGCTTGCGGTTCGGGAAAGGTTTGGCCAAAGAGACGATTGAATTTTTTTGCCAGGTCGCGCGCCAGCTCCACATGCTGACCCTGGTCATCACCCACCGGAACTTTTTCCGCTTTGTAAGCAAGAATATCCGCGGCCATCAGAATCGGGTAATTCAAAATGCCGGCGTTGTTCGATTCTTTGTTGGCGGCCGACTTTTCTTTGAATTGGACCATGCGCTGTAATTCACCGACCGGCGTGATTGTGTTCAGGAGCCACATGAGCTCGCTGTGCACCGGATTCTGCGACTGCACGAAAAGGGTCGCGGTTTCCGGATCAAGTCCAGCGGCGAGGTAATCGAGGATAACGTTTTGAATGTCGTCGGGTAACGTTTTTGGATCGAATGAGGTGGTAATGGCGTGCAAATCGGCGACCATGAAGTATGTTTCATGGTCGTGCTGCAAATCAATCCACTGTTTGATGGCGCCTAGATAGTTGCCGAGATGAAGTTCACCCGAAGGACGGATGCCAGAGAGGATGCGGGACATGGGAACAGTGTAACAAAAAGAAGTCTTTTTTGTTAGGGGTGGGATGCGGATGATTTTTTGAGCAATGTATCGCTCTGCGGTATACTGAGTAAGTTATGCACTGGTATCTACAACTGACCATTGTCACCGGCCTGACTGGAGCGGCGCTGGCCGCGGTCTGGGAAGCGGTGTATCATTCGCGTCCGAAGCACCTGGTCGTGAAGGGATGGCACCTGCACCACAGCATCTACGGGCTGTTGACCGTTCCAGCCGGCGTCATTTTGGGCTATCGTCACATCCATGTGTGGGACACGCTGATCGTGGCGCTCGGTTCAGGGTTGCTCGTGGCCTACGCCGCTTTCAACAACTGGCGACTGCCGGTGATTGATCGGGATTAACGCTCTGGCTTTTCTGAGCGTCGAATTATTGGACGCTCTAGGTCTCGATAATGACCGGAAGAATCATCGGTTGGCGCTGGGTGCGGTGAAAAATAAATTTTTCCAGCTGTCGCCGAACCTTCTCCCGCAAATACGGTTCGTTCGTTTCCTGTTTCGGAGATTTATCGCCGAGGGCCTTTTTGACTTCGGTGGCCATGTCATGAATCAGGCGACCCTGTTCTTTCATGTGGGTAAAGCCACGAGAGATAATGTCGATTTTTCCCGGCTTGCCGCTGCGGGAAATTTGGGCGACGACGATCACCATGCCATCACTGGCCAGTTGTTTTCGGTCGCGCAAAACGAGGTGATTAATGTCGCCGATGCCCAAACCGTCGACGAAGACATAGTTAATCGGATGACGCCGGTTGGTGACGTAGCCTTGGCCCTGGAAAAATTCGATCACCTGCCCGTTGTCGGCGATCAGGACATTTTTTTCGGGAATGCCGGCGCGCAGGGCGATTTTCTTGTTTTCCAGTAGGAACGAATACGAACCCTCGATGGGCATGAAGTATTTCGGTCGGACCATCTGGATGAAGTCGTGAATATCTTCCGATTTGGCGTGGCCACCGGCGTGAATGTCAAGCACTTTCGAGTCGATAATCTCGGCGCCCTCGCGGAGAAGTCCTTCTTTGAGGCGGGTGACGGCCCGCTCGTTGCCGGGAATAACCGAGGAGGAAAAGACAACTAGGTCATTTTTTTCGATGTGGATATTTTTGTTCTCGCGATAGGCAATCCGCATCAGGGCAGCGTTATCCTCGCCCTGGGTGCCGGTACAGAGAATCATGTACCGGTTATTCGGCAGTCTCTTGGCGTTTTCCCAGTCGATGATGGTGCCCGGCTTGATGCGAACGTACCCCAGCTTGACGCCGATTTCAATATTGCTCCGCATGGAATATCCAACAATGTGCACCTTGCGGTTATATTTTTCGGCCATGGACAGGATTTGCTGAATCCGTGAGAGCAGGGTCGACATGGTGGCGATAATCAGCCGCCCCTTTGTCTGGGTGAACATCTGCTGGATGTTCTTTTCGACTTCTTCTTCGGTCAGCTGGTGGCCGGGGACGATGGCGTTGGTTGAATCGCACATCAGGCAGGTGATATTTCGCTGGGCCAGACTTTTGACGAATTCAATGTCGGTGCGGTTGTGGATGTGCGCCTGTTTGTCGAGCTTAAAATCTCCCGTGTGGACGAGCGATCCGCCGGGCGTTTCAATCACCACGCCGAGCGCGGCCGGGATGCTGTGCGACAGACCGAAAAATTGCAGGCGGAATATCCCGAGCCGGAGGCGGTCGTGGTTTTTCACCTTGTGCAATCGGAAGCGGTGGTTGGGGACCGCTTCCTCGGCCTTTTTCTGGATCATGGCGCAGGTCAGGTCCGAAGAGTAGACCGGCGGGTTGCCCAGCTTGGGAATCAGGTGGACGGCGCCGCCGATGTGGTCGAGATGGCCGTGGGTGAAGATCACGCCGCGGATCATCTTTTCTTTGCCTTTGAGGTACGACAAGTCGGGGATAATATAATCCACGCCGGGCATATCATCTTCCGGAAACATCAAGCCCATGTCGATGACCAGGATTTCCTGGCCATATTGGACGAGATAGCAGTTGCGTCCGCCAGTTTCCTCGTTGCCGCCCATGGGGATGACTTGGAGGATATTATGTTTATCGCTCGGGGCGCGTTCGCCCTCTTTGGCTTTGGGGTTTGGACGGCGGGTAAATCTCGGTCCGTCAGGCCGGCGCAGGCGCGCTTTTGGACGTTTTGACATATTTTCTTGAATTTCAACCTTGGCTGTGAACAAGACTTGTTCGGGGCCGATGAATCGGCGCGCTACAGTTTGGGTTGAAAAACGCTGTTTCTACCGTAACACAGGAACGGGTACTGACAATGAAACTGTGTTCTGACCCCACCAAAAGGGCGGGGTAGTCATGAGGCGATGATACTCGGCGAGGCCGAAGGATCACGCGTAATGGCCTGTCCTGAACTTGCTTCAGGATCTGCCGCTAAGCGCGATATGGAGAACGGGGGACAGTATAGCGTAGATTACGGATTGTGTCAAGAATGACCCTGGCCGCCCCCATCTGGTTTTTGAAAAAAGACCAAGCCGAGATCTTCAATAGAGGTTGATTTAAGATACAAATCTTTTCGAATCTCGATTATTAATGGTTTCAGCGTTTGCGAAAAATCTATATAAAAATCGCCTGCACTAGAGGATTGTTTTTGCGTAAAAGCTTTATTAAAATTAAGGATTTCTCTTACTACCCCATCAGATCCAAATAAAAGAGCTTCATTTAATAGAGGGATAAGCCTAGAAAAGTCGGGCATGTTTCCGACCATTTTTGCAAGCTCTTCAACTAAACTAATGTATTTTGCTAACTTTATTTCATGAGTTTTGATTTTTTTATCATAGTAATGACTAATAAAAACAGAAACAATGCCTGTGCTGATAACAGTTGGCAGGATAATCGGAAGTGCTTTGAGAATGAGTGTGTAAATCAAGAATTTGTTATCATCAACCTTGGTGCCCGGAAGAGGATTTGAACCTCCAAGGTTTTGCGACCACTAGCTCCTGAAGCTAGCGCGCCCCGTACCAAGGGTGGGCGAGAGAGGAGTCGAACCTCCATGACCTTGCGGTCGCTGGCTCCTGAAGCCAGTGCGTCTGCCATTCCGCCACTCGCCCACCTCTGGCACGGGATTCCGCCATCCCGACTCAATCGTGTCTATTTCTTTTTACCCCAGCTTAGCCTGGTTTGTCGATACCAAGACTCAATTGTCGAGAACCGCGTTGATCCGTTGACGAGATGTTTACTCTCGATTCCTTGCAGATTTTTGGGGTGGAGATAGAGGTATTCTGATTGGTAAAGGAAAATTGCGGGAATATCACCGGCCACCAAGTTCTGGAAATCGAGGTAATCCTTGATCCGTTTGGCTTGGTCGGTCTGCGTTTGCCCATCTTGGAGATCTTGATCGATGTTCTTGTTAAAGAAGATGGCCAAGTTAAATCCTGGATCTTTCGTTTGGGTTGAGTGCCAGTATGGATAGGGGTCCCCATCCGCTTCGAAGACCTGGCCAAAGAGTAGGGCTTCGTACTGCCTAGGGCGAATAACATCTTTCTGCATCCGAGAGACGGGGATGTATTTGATTTCGACATTAGCCCCAATGGCTCGCCAATCGGCCACCAACCGGTCAGCGACGGCGCGGTAGGTCGGCTCGTCGAGGGTGGTAAACGTAAAGGTCAGTTGTTGCGGGCCTTTTTGCCGGAGGCCCTGGCTATTCACTTTCCAGCCGCCTTGGTCGAGTAAGGCCTTCGCTTTGGCCGGATCATACGGGTAGCGTTGCAGGTCTGGGTTGTAGCCGATATATCCGGGGAGGATGGGGCCAAATACCGGCATCCCAAAGTGTTTCAAGGCTTGGTCAATCATCGGCGACCGATTGGTAGCCAGAGCAAGAGCCTCCCGCACATCGTGGCTTTTGAGGGCTTGGTTTGTTCGTTGGTTAAAAAACACGGCGGTTAATTGGGAAATCGGCCAGGCGGTGACCGCACCTCGTTTCGATAACCCGGCCAGCTGATCTGGAGTGATACCGCCGAACGTATCGATGGCGTTGGTGCGCCAAGCTTCGGTGGCACTGCCATCGTCGGGATAGAATTTGATGACGATCGAGTTCAAATATGGCCGGGGGCCGGAAAAATTCGGATTGCGCACAAAGGTATAACTTTTAATGTTGCCATTGCTGTCCTTGGTAACGCTTTGGAAACGGTAGGGGCCGTCACCGACTGGCTTGACATTGAGTTCAGCTAAAGGGAACGACTGGGCGCTAGAGTCGGACCAGAGATGGGCAGGGAGCAAGCCGGAAATCAAATACGAGGGAAAGGCCGCTTGAGCGGTTGGCAGGTGGAACACGACGGTCTGGTCATTTGGCGCGGCAACCGTAATCTTGTTAAAGATGGTCGCCAAAGGGCTCTTGAAATCCGCATCGGCAATTGTTTCGTAGGTGTAAACAACATCCTGGGCAGTGAGTGCCTGGCCATCTGACCAATGCAATCCGTGGGGCAGGATGACGGTATAGGTTTTTCCATCGGGGCTGACACTATAGTTTCGCGCCAGGTCTGGGACGAGGTGAAAATCCTGATTCAGCTTCAAGAGGCCGCGAAACGTCAATGATGTCAAGGGCAGGTCGACCTGTGATCGGGCCAAGACTGGGTTGAGGTACTGGGGTGCGCCGACCAGGCCTTCGGTCAAGGTACCGCCGCTGGCCGGGAACCGGGACACATGTCGAAAGGACCAGCGTCCGATTAAGAGTAAGGCGGCTACGACCGCGACGACCATCCACCAGCGTACCCAGCGTTTTTCTTTCGGACTGAGCACGGCGGACAGATGGGCGAGCTGATGGACACTGGGCACACGAGACTTGGCTAAACCAAAAACGAGCTCATGGTCTTCAGCCGCCGCTTCGGTGGCGCCGGCTTGGGCTTGAGCGCGGGTTGGGCGTCGCCAGAATAACAGGCGGGACAACCAGCGGCGTCCGGTGGCGACGATGCTAGCGGTACGCATTTAAGATGGCCACGCCGAAAAAAAGAACGGCGATGGCGACGGTGCCGATAAAAATAACTTTTTCCGCCCCGCGTTTTGTCCGGTAGACATTTCCTTCACCGCCAAAAACTCCGGATAAGCCCGAGCCCTTACTTTGAATCAAAATCAAGCCGATGAGGAAAATCGACAGGACGAGCTGGGCGATCGGGGCGAATTGTTTTATCCAGGCAGGCATAGAGTGTTACGTTATGGACCGCAGAACGTGAATGACCATGAGAAGAAAACCGCGTCGATTAAAAACGTAACTGTTGCAAAATACCATAATGAATGTTAACTGTCAACGACGTCGCAGCCGTCCGGGCTTGCTCATGGCCGCCCGTAATTGAAAAACACTTTTACCACTCACTTTCATGGCTGGCCGGCGTTTTTTTTGTCGGCGAGCGGCTCGTCGTTCTGCTT
>JACQBO010000068.1 GCA_016194465.1 Candidatus Kerfeldbacteria bacterium | reverse complement strand
ATCAGTACGAACGCCCAGTTCATGATCACCAGCGAGGCAGGATACAAAACAGTGATAATTGAAACTTTGGTCAAAGCAAAAAACGCCAGGACAAACTTCAATCCGGCCAAGACATACTGAACGAGTGTCTCTTCTCTTGGCTTCGAGTAAGCCTTACGGAAGGTGGGGAAAAAGCCAAATGCATCAATCAAAGTTACCAAGATAACCGACAGTAAAGGACTTTTTGTTATAGCCCACAAAAGAAGAGCGACTCCGGCTCCCAGGAGGCTCAGCCAATCAACGAGGACAATTTTTTTCTCGCCTTTCGATAAGGCCAAGAAAAAAATAACTAAACAAATGACCGCCGTAAAGCCAGTCACCCAAGCTCCCGGCCCACCGTGGCCGGCAATTTGGCCAAAAAAACCAATACCGGTCAGGATTCCCCACACCAGCCAGGAAAAAGAGTGCGGCTTCGTGCGACCCGCAAAAATATCACGGAAGTAGGCAGAATATCCAACAATACCGATGGCAACTGCGGCTACTCCAAGAATTTCTTTCATGATTCAGCCAAGTAACGAGAGGAAGTCTCACGTCACCTTAGTTCCAGATCGTTGCTTACTACGGACTAACGAACGTGACCTTCAGCGTCTTCAACATTACTCCCTTGGCACTGATCTTGACAGTTTTCAATCCTTGGCGCGTGCTCGCCAGGGTATAGGTCCACGTATAGCCCTTGAAGGTTGGTTTACCAATCCTGATGAACGGGGTACTGGTAACCGTTGGTTGAACCTTAATAAGTTTGTTGAGCTTATTGCGAGTCACGATTTGCAGTCGGTACGTGGCAATGCCGTTGGCTTTCACGTTGCTACCGACCACTTTGAACGTGCTCCTGTATTTGCTCGGCGTCACGGCCACCAGTTTCTGTTTCTTTATTCCTGCCGCGGTCATTTTAATCGTGTATTTTGGCGAGGAAAAGGTAATGGCGGGAACCGTCAGGGTGACACCGCCCGGCACCGCCGCGACCGTGAATGGCACATCGCTGGTCGTCGTCGTACCGGTTGTTCGAGTAACGTCCAGCAGGGACGCATCGACATCGCCACTCGTCAGGCCAAAGAGTGAATTCAGAACGGCCTGCGGTAGAAACACCGTCATGTTGCCGGTATTGGGGGTGGTGCCATCCGCCAAGAAGTGCGGAGCGCCAATGCTGGCCACTAACCGTTTCGAACCATCGGCCGCGGTACTGCTCGTCACATAGCCGCCCATGGCTCCGGTCAAGGCAAAGTATGACCCGACCATATTGGTCCCGACATTCGGTTCGAAGCTCAGTGCCAATGACGCGCCAAGGACATCGGCATCAGATTTTGTGGCATGGCAATCAGGTGGAACGGCGGTACACAGACTAAAGTCGTCCCCGCTGCCGTACGGAGTTCGCGATGGCGTCACGGTAAAACTGAGCGCCGCGCTCGTGGTGCCGAGATGAGCCGTGGTCCAGCTCGTAACTCCTCCGTAGACTAAGGTGAACGTAAAGTGGGCAGCGTTGTCTCCTAACGTGCCCATAGTGATCGCGATCTGCGTGCTGGTGGTAACCGGATTGCCTGACGGCGTTGTGGCATTTGAGAGATCAGAAGTATCACCGTCGGCCGTGTGGTAGATGATGGTCAAACTGGTGCGGTTCCCTTTCGTCGTGCTGGGACAGACGACGGCGCCAAGCGAATTCACCTCGGGGTTGGCTGGATCGGCGATGGCCACCCCATCGACGGTCATACTGGCAATCACCGGTCGGGCCACGCCTTCGCCCTGCCAGGTCAGCGTGGTACTGCCGTTGTCACAGCTTGATTGTGAGGGCATATTAAAGGTAGTAGCCTGAGCTGTCGCACCAAGAAAAGACGGGCTGAGCAGTGTTAGGGCTGCCAGCAGGCTAAGCAAACGCGAGGACTTGAACATGTTGTTTTTTTGTTAGTGTTATTTATACCGATTGGAAGCGTAGCACATCCAGAAAAATTATGCTACTGGGCCTCATCGTACGCTTTCTGTAGATCTGCCACCACAATCTTTTTCATTTTCAACATACATTGCGTCACCGCCTGAGATTTTTTCGGATCTTTATCACCCATCAACCGGCCGAGCGCCGTTGGAATAATCTGCCAGGATAATCCATATTTATCTTTTAACCAGCCGCACATACTTTCCTGTCCCCCATCGGCGGTCAGCTTATTCCAATACATGTCTACTTCTTCTTGCGAATCGCAGTCCACAAAGAATGAAAATGCTTCAGTTGGTTTAAACTGTGGTCCACCGTTAAGCCCTCGTACTTCCTGGCCGTTCAAAACAAATGATACGCCCATGACTTTTCCATCCGGTCCTTTCCAGGCACTAATCACTCTTGAGTTGGGAAAAATCGAAACGTAATAGTTCATGGCTTCTTCGGCATTATCGTTAAACCACAAGAAAGGAGTAATCTTATTCATGTTTTTGAGCTTAGTTAATAATGTCGAACCCCCACACCAATTGATTAAATTATTGAACTACTAGTAATACGACGACGCAAGCCATAATAGGCCTTGGAGAAGAGTTTTAAATTTCTCTCGCGCTTTCGCGCGTCTTTCAAAGATTTGTAGGCCTCGTAATATACTAAAACAAGAGGTCGGCGCGACTTCGTTGAAATAACTTCCCCTTTTTGGTGCTTCTTCAGGCGTTCCTTTAAGTCAGGTGCAAACCCAATATAAAACTTCTCATCCTTTGTACTCTTCAATAAGTAAACATAGGACATAGTAGGGTACCTAGGTCAATTGGTGTGGGGGTCGAACCAGAGGAAGGGGGTGATTTTCGGCATAAAATCTAAATACTGAGATTAATGAATGTGACCACATAGTAACAAAAAATGAGAGCCGACGCTATTCCCACTCAATCGTCGCTGGCGGTTTCGAGCTTATATCATACACAACACGGTTGACGCCCTTGACCTCATTGATGATGCGGGAACTAACTTTGGCGAGAAAATCATCAGGTAACTGCGCCCAATCCGCGGTCATTCCGTCAGTCGAGGTCACCGCCCGTAAGGCAATCACTTGGTCATAGGTCCGACCATCACCCATCACGCCGACGGTTTTGATTGGCAAGAGCACCGCAAAGGCTTGCCATGTTTTTTCATACAAATCCGCCTGTGGATGCCGGCCAACGACTGATTCTGGCAGGCCCAACAGCTGGCCAATTTCACGGACTTCATCCTTAAATAACTCTCGGAGTGGTTCAACCAGCTTCATCTTCATTTTTTCCGGCAAGCCGCCGACATTGTGATGCGACTTGATCGTGACCGAAGGACCATGGACAGCACTACTTTCAATCACATCGGGGTAGAGCGTGCCCTGGGCGAGGAAATCAGCACCGCCTAACTCTTGGGCTGCTATATCAAATACTTCGATAAAAGTTCGGCCGATGATTTTTCTTTTTTGTTCAGGGTCGGTCACTCCTTCAAGCGCATCCAGAAATTGTTTTTTGGCGTTGATTACTACTAAATCTCTGTCGATGACTGATTTCATGGACGTGGCCACTTGCTCTGCCTCATCCAAGCGCAGGAGACCATGGTCTACAAACACGGCATGAACTTGTCCTGGGATAGCTTGATGCAGCAAAGTAGCCACGACCGATGAATCAACCCCGCCGCTGAGCGCACAAAGTACCTTTTTGTTACCCACTTGTTTTTTGACCCGATCCACCAGCTCACTGACAATCGTTTCCATTTTCCAATCTCCCGCAAACCCAGCAATCCTAAACAAAAAGTTCTGCAGTATCTCTTGGCCATGTTCTGTGTGCACAACTTCGGGGTGAAATTGGATCAGGTACATTTTTTTATCAGGATTTTCGGCCGCGGCGATCGCACCTGATGCTGTTTTTGCTAGGGCCGTAAACCCATGAGGCAGCTTTTCGACATCATCGCCATGACTAGCCCAGACTGTACTGTTAACCGGAATCCCAGCCAGGAGTTTCCCAGAAGCTTCA
>JACQBO010000066.1 GCA_016194465.1 Candidatus Kerfeldbacteria bacterium | reverse complement strand
AAGCCTTCGGGCAAAGTTCACAAGTAGCTCGTTTCGTACCGGCCAGTGGCTCATCACCACTGGCTTTTTTCTTTACCTGCGCTCGGAACACCCTTGACAAAATCTTTAGATATGCTAAGGTCGGCCCAGTTCCTACGTATATTATCGTCTATCGCTCCTACCACCCGGGCAGTTGTTTAGTAACTGCCTCACCCCAAAGAATGGAGGTTCGTCTCAATGCCACGCTCGAAACGCTCTCCCCAGGCCAAGCGGGCCCTGGAATTTCTCCAGAAGTTCGATGACGGCAAGCCTGGCTTGCGCTTCATGATGGAAGGAGTCAGCCAGCAGCTGACCAAGCACTTCGGCAAGCAGGGATCCTCGATGTTCGGTGCACTCAAGCGCTCGAAGGACATCCAGAAGGTCCGGCGGGTCGAAGGCAAGGGACGCGTCTGCCTCTTCTCCGTCACGCGGATCAAGCTGCCCAACGCGACGACGTCCCAACCGGCGCCAAAGCCAAGCGAGACGGCGAGGCCAATCGGCAAGAAGGCCGCCAAGCGTCGCAAGGCAAAGCGGTCGAAGACCAAGCCGGCCGAGAGCAAAGCTGCGAAGCCGGATGGCTCGACCCTGCCTGAACTGATGGCCTATTTCGTTGAGCACGGCGCGGCGGTCGAGGAGTTCTTGACCCGGAACCAGGCGCTCCATCGTCACGGGTATGGCGTAACCATCAGCCGCGGCAAGGTCACCTTCGAGAAGATCTCCAGGTAGAACAAGCCCAGTCCAGAGTATCGGACTGGGTCTTTTTTTGTATTCCTCTCGGTACCGAATGTAATAAGGGGTTGACAACCGGTTTTTTATAGTGTAAAGCAAGGATACGATCTTTACAAATTGAAAGGAGATTAGATCACGGCCGAAAACAGACTTGTCCGTCGTTCAAGCAACCAGGGGAGGAAACAGTGAAGCATCAGAAACATCGGCAACAGCTACCGCGTCCACTCAATCTTTGTGCTGCATTTCCGTTCAATCAGTACGAGGAAATGAAGCCAAATCAAGTGGAGGCAGCGGAGCTCATCGAGAAAAACGATGGGCGCGTTACCCTCGAACTTCCCACCGGAACCGGTAAAACCGCTATCGGCTATTCCTTTCTCAAGGACATGGCCAAGATGCGACAAGGACCACTTTTCTATGTGGTCCCGACCAAGACGCTCGTCGACCAGGTAGTCCGGCTACACCCCGACCTGACCCCGGCATACGGCCGCGGAGAGTTTCCCTGTCTGTACTATCCGGACCAGGAAATTCGGGCCGACCAAATCCCGACAATCTTGTGCCCGGGCTGCGATCACTACATCGACCAAGCGACAGGGAAGGTCAATATCCCTGGGGCAAAGCCTTGTCCGTATTACCTGCAGAAGCATCAAGCCAAGCAGTCAAAGATTGTCGTCTGCACCATGGCTTTCTACCTTTTTACCCAGCTCTTTTCTAAAGAGTGGGAGGAGCCCGCAGGACTAGTGTTGGATGAAGCACACCGAATGGCGGAAGTCGTCCGGAGCGTTCTCAGCTACGAGATCACGGACTATCATCTCTGGCGCGCTTGCGACTTGCTGAGCTCGATCGACGAGGATGCCTCGGCCAAGCTCGAACGGTTTGCCAACATGATGATCCACATCATCAAGCGTAAGCCGGCGCACAGGGGTACCCTGCTCGAAGACTTTGAGATTCGGGAGCTGATTGAGCTTCTGGACGAAATCGACACGTCGTCGCTCGAGCGAAAGCTGAACAAGGCGATCGCCGATCACGCCGTCGACCTGAAGGCCGAGCATGAAGTGCTCAAGCAAATCTCGGTAATCGCCCGCGACCTGCGACGATACATGAGATCGCTTGAATACTCGGTACCGGAAAAGAGTCGACAACCGCTGAACTATACGTACGCCTACTACGAAGAGGAGATTGGCGAACAGAAGAAGGTGCAGCACCGTCTGGTGATCAAGGCTTATTACGTGGCCCCGATTATCGAGCGGATCTTGTCACCGCGGACGGTGGCCTACTCCGCAACGATCGGCAATCAACAGGTGTTCGAATACGAAACTGGGATACGGGCGCCCTTTTACACTCTCGGCTCGGACTTCCCAGTCAAGAACACCCGCATCTTCATGCCGACGGATACGCCAAACCTGGCCGTAAAAGCGCGGAACCGGCAAGACCGAACCAAGGTCCTGCGCCGAGTAGCCAAGGCCTGCCACACCTTCAAAAAGAAAGGCCACCGATCGCTCGTTGTTGTCATCTCTAACGAAGAACGCGAGAAATTCCTCCTGCTGTGCGAGGAGGAGAAGGTCGCAGCGCTAAGTTATGGCAATGGCAAACCAGCTAAAGAAGTCGCGGCGAAATTCCGAGACGGCGCTGGCGATGTCCTGGTTGGCACGGTCAGGCAGTATGGAGAAGGGCTTGATCTGCCGAAACAGATTGCGCCGATAATCTTTATGCTTCGTCCCGGCTATCCGCGTCCGAACGATCCTGGCACCCAGTTCGAGGAACGTCGATTCACCAATGGCAACGTCTGGGCGATCCGTAACTGGCGGGTGATGATCGAGGCGCTACAGGTTCGCGGTCGGAACATCCGTTCGGCCGATGACCTGGGCGTGACCTTCTTCATCTCGCAACAGTTCCGGCGGTTCCTACTCGGGTCGTTGCCGAAATGGCTCGAGGAAGCCTACCAGGGAGGATTCACGTTCGAGGAGGGTATTAAAGAAGCAATGAAGGTGCTCAAATAGTACTGACATGTGTGTGAAATAGTTCATTATGACAGTGCCATGCTAGCTAGCGCACACTTGCGCCTTGCTTAGCGCGACGCTCCGGACCACAGGGCGGGACCAAAACACAGGTCCCGCCATTTTCTTGACAAACTTTTATTTTCCGAGGTACTTTGTTGTGGCTCAAGAAAAGAACGGAGCCCAGTAGTATCCCGCTCCGCTGAGCAATGCTCATTTCAGCAGGGCACGATACACCAGAGCACCGGGCGGGGACGAAACATCGATCCCCGCCAATTTTTTTGACAAAAAAGGAAATCTCAAATACGATACGGAAATCACAGAGCAGGGCAGACTTCAGTAGCGCCAAGCAGGCCAGCGTGTAGCCCGATAGAGCATTCCTTTGCGCAGAGCGGGTACCAGAACATCCAGTACCCGCTATTCTATTTGACACTGATCTCTTCGTCGGCTAGGGTGCACTCACCGAGCTGACCGGAGCGGAGCCAAGTATTGCAGAGTAGAGCACGGTCGAGTGCCGCATACCACCGGGCCGAGACGGAACACCGATCTCGGCCATTTTCTTTGACCAAATAGATTCAACATGGTAGGGTCGGACCGCGTACCCGAGCACGCCGCAGCCAGTCTTCGCTCGCTTCCGCCGGCCTATCCTGAGTGATGCAGGCCTGAGCACCGGGCGGGGACGAAACATCGATCCCCGCCAATTTTTTATTTCCCTTGACAAGAAAATGGCTTTTTGCTAAGGTCGCCTATCATCCATTCCGGGTGATCCTAGCCGCGAGGGTGTCGCGGTAACTGCTCTTTCTCAACAAGGAGAGGCAAGGTCATGACAAAGGTCAAGAACGTCATTATGGTCATGACAAAGGTCAAGAACGTCATTATCGGCCGATTTCCTCTGTTGCTCGATCCGATGACGGACGAACGCATCGAGGACATCTGGTACGGACGTAAAGAGACCAGGTCGAAGGACCTCACGCCGAAACAAGTGGCGGAGAGCAAGCTCATCCGGGTGGACGGCAAGCTCGTCGTCCCGACGCAGTACCTCTATTCCTGCCTGGTCGAGGCCGGGCGCGACGTCGAGTTGAAGCCGCGCAAGAAGATCTCGACCATCGAATCGACGCTCCTCTACTCGTTGATGGACATCGAGGGCGAGTTTCTGCCCCTCACTAACGGAGTCGATGACCAAGAGCCGACCTGGAAGACGGACAAGCGCCTGACCCGCAACAAGGACAAACAGGGTCTGCCCGCGTTCCGGCCTCGGTTCGATCATTGGAGCCTGGCCATGGTGCTCAACTATGACCAGGTCCAGGTCAAGGACGAGAAGATGCGCGAGCTGTTCGCTGCGGCGGGCAAGATCGGCATCGGGCCCTTCCGGCCCCAGTGCCGCGGTCCGTTCGGTCAGTTCGTGGTTCAGTCATGGGAAGTCCGGGAGAACGGGAACAGTTAGATTCGCCGCTGCATCCGGCCATGTCGGGCCAACCGGGGCGTAGAAAAGCCTGCCTGTTCCAAGCACAGGGCGGGAGCCAGGACACCGGCTCCCGCCAACTACTCTTGATTCACGATAGTAACTTTTTCGGCGCCTTGTTTAGCATCGCATTCCCCACTTTACCGGACCAGCGTCGGCCGGACCATTGCACAGGGCGGGGGTCAGAATATCGACTCCTGCCAAATTAAAAAATCAAGAATGTACTTTATAGATTAGAAGTTCCCCTGCGCAGCAGTCCTGGCTAGCGCTTAGAGCCGCACGCCAAACTAAGGCTGATTCCAGCATTCCGACGGGCGGGGATCAAATATCGGTCCCCGCCAATTTCTTTCGAAATTTGTCTAACAAAAAATAGATCCACGCGGCGCCAAGCCCACCCGGCTACAGCGCAGGCGCACTGGTGCTTGCCAGAGCAGGGTCTTGCTCCTCTCAGCTATTCTCAGGGCGGACACGGAACACCGATGTCCGCCATTTTTCATTCTCGCGGATCGAGTGAGTCTAAAACGTGAATAATATGATCCGCTTTGTCGTTTGCATCATCCAGCCGAAATATCAACTTCGGTACGAACTTCATCACCAGCTTTTTATTGAGCAGATGTTGGATGTCACGAATGTTTTTCTCGATGATGGTAAAGACCTTCTCGCCTTTATTTGCCGGCAAAACGGAAACCCAGATTTTTGCACTCTCCGCATCATCAGCCACCTTGGCCTTAGTCACGGTTACCAAAACGCCACGGGGAAACTCAAGTTCCCGACGGATAATACTAGCCACTTCCCGTTGCACCAGTGAGTTGAGTTGCCGCACCCGCTTACTGGGGGTCGGCTCGAAGACCGCTTCGGTCGTTGGCGCTTGCACCATGGGCATTGGCTATTCTCCAACTATACTTCTAGCGTCCGCTCTTTGACCTCGGCGACCGAAGCAATAATCGTATCCCCGACCGCCATCACCGGCTTGCCTTCGATTTTGAGACCGGCCTCGTTGCCGCTGGCCACTTCCTTCACATTTTGCTTGTTACTTTGCAGTTGGGTGATTTTACCGGTGGCGATGATCTTTTCCCCGCGTTGAATATCGACATCAGCTCCGAGCGAAATGGTCCCGTCCGTGACCTTACCCCCAACGACCTGGAAGGTGTTTTCATTGCGAAAGATGGCTAAAATCTTGAGTCGACCAATTTCTTTTCGTTCAATAAGCTGCGGCAAGAGGGTCACCAACTCTTCCTTGATGTCGTCCAACAAATCATAAATAACAGTGTACGTTTTCATGGTCACGCCCTTACTGCGGGCGAGTTGTTCCGCTTTCGGCGAGACCTGGACATGAAAACCATAGACGTGGGCTTTGGCGGCTTCGGCGCGGAGGATATCCGCGTCGGTGATAATGCCTAAACCACGATGGACGATCTCGACCGAGACTTCCTGGTGCTCGATTTTCTTGATCGACTCTAAAATCGCTTCGGCCGAACCGACGGTGTCAGTTTTCAAAATAACAAAAAGTTTTTCGAGTTCCGGTTCTTTTCTCTGCTCCTCGCCTTCCGCCAGTTTCTTAGTGAACACAGTTGGCCGGCGGCCGACCACGCTTCGGAGATGATGTTCGATCTGGTGACTCTTGACCCGCTTTTTCAATTCCTGCACATCCTTGTGCGAAACCCGGAGGACGTCGCCGACTTGCGGGGCGGCTTTCAAACCAAGGATTTGCACCGGGGCCGATGGCAGAGCAGTTTTGACTGGTTCCCCGCGGTCGTTCTTCATCGAACGCACTTTGCCCCACACGTGTCCGACGATGATATGGTCGCCGATCTTCAGCGTGCCCGAATGGACGAGCGCCGACGCCAGCGGACCCTGCTTGGGATCAATGTGGGATTCGATAATCGTGCCGATGGCCGCCCGTTTGGGGTTGACCATCAAGTGCTTGCTGTCCACGTCCGCCAAAAGCAGGACCGCTTCCAGCAGATCGTCGATCCCCTCTTTGGTTTTAGCGGAAGTATTGACGAACGGAATCTTACCGCCATAGCCTTCGGCCAAAATATTCTTCTCCGCCAACTCTTTCTTCACCCGTTCCGGGTTGGCCTCGGGTTTATCGATTTTGGTGATGGCCACGACAAAAGGAATCTTGGCGGTCTCGATAATCTTGATCGTTTCCTCGGTCTGCGGCTTGATGCCATCATCGGCCGCCACGACCAAGATGGCCACATCGGCGATTTTTGCCCCCCGAGTCCGCATCTGCATGAAGGCTTCGTGGCCGGGTGTGTCAATAAAGGTGATGGCCCGTTTCGTGCCATCATCCCGAACCTGAGCTTGTCGAAGGGGAGGGATCTCTCGCTCCGCTCGGGATAACGGCTTGCCTTCGGCGGAAACCGTTATTTGGTAGGCGCCGATGCGCTGGGTGATGCCGCCGGCTTCGCC
>JACQBO010000070.1 GCA_016194465.1 Candidatus Kerfeldbacteria bacterium | reverse complement strand
CCGGACTATGTTGAAACTGGCTGATAACACCGGCGCCAAAAAAGTGGCCGTCTTCCGGGTTTGGGGCGGGTACAAAAAGCGCTATGGCCAGTTAGGGGATATCGTCACCGGCTCGGTCAAGGAAGCCACCCCGCACGGCCTCGTAAAAAAAGGCGATGTGGTCCACCTGGTGATTGTGCGCCAGCGGAAAGAATACCGGCGACCCGACGGCACCTATATCCGTTTCAGTGAAAATGCCGGCGTCATCATCGACCCCAAATCAAAGGATCCCCGCGGAACGCGTATCTTCGGGCCAATTGCTCGGGAATTGAAACAAAAGGGGTTTTCCAAGATTGTTTCACTCGCCCCTGAAGTGCTGTAACGTTATGCCTTTTACCCGCTTGAAAACTGGAGATACGGTCATGGTTATCACCGGCAAGGACGCCGGAAAAAAAGGGAAAGTCACCCAGGTTTTTCCGCGCGATCAGCGGATTGTGGTCGAAGGCGTGAACACCATGACCAAGAATATCCGCAGCCGCAAACAAGGCGAACCGGGGCAGCGCGTCCAGTTCAACGCGCCCATCCATATTTCCAACGTTATGTTTATCGACCCCAGCGACGGCAAACCCACCCGGCTGGGGGCTGATCGCAGTGGCGCCAAGAAACTTCGTCGCTCGATCCGCCGCAAAGCGACCCTGACCTAATGCTATGATTTCCCGTCTGCACACATTGTATCGTGACCAAGTTAGACCAAAACTGGTCAAGGTTCATCACTACCCCAATGCTTTGGCCGTGCCCCAGATCGTGAAGATCGTGGTCAATGTCGGTTTTGGCAAACATGTGAAGGATCCAAAGCACCAGGAAACGACGATCAGCACCCTGACGCGGATCACTGGTCAAAAACCGATGACTACCAAGGCCAAGAAGTCGATTTCTGCTTTCAAACTCCGGCAGGGGATGGTCATCGGCGCCAAAGTGACGTTGCGGGGCGAACAGATGTGGGAGTTTCTTGATAAGTTCATTCATGTCACCCTGGCCCGGGTTCGTGATTTTCATGGCATCGATCCAAAGTCATTCGGACGAGGCACGACCTTGACGGTTGGCGTCAAAGAGCATATCGTCTTTCCAGAAATCCGGAGTGATGAAGTCGAGCATCTGCACGGTCTGGAAGTTTCGATCGTCACCTCGGCTCACACCACCGCCGAAGCCCGCGACCTCCTCGCCGCCCTCGGCTTTCCCTTTACTCGTCAACCCTAAGGATCACCATGGCTACTGCCGCCCAAATCGCCAAATCAAATAAGACCCCGAAGTACTCGACCCGGATTGTCCGTCGATGCTGGCGCTGTGGCCGGAGACGGGGCTATGTCCGCAAATTGCAACTCTGTCGAATTTGCCTCCGGGAACTTGCCAACAAAGGCGATATCCCTGGCCTGGTGAAAGCTTCCTGGTAAACCCTATGACCCAGCCCCACCATTGCCACACTATGTATTTCGAAATAAGTCACGTTATGTATACGAACATCACGAACCACCAATCAATGGTTTCACAATTGGGGAGCTGGGTATGACCGATCCGATCGCCGATTTCCTCACCCGTATCCGCAACGCCCAACTCGCCCGCCAACACGAGGTGCTGGTGCCGTACTCGAAATTGAAGTACGCCATCGCCCAGCTGCTGGAACGGGAAGGCTGGGTGATTGGCCTGGCGACACAGGAACATAATCGCTGGCTGAAAGTGTTACTAAAATACGATCAAGGAAAACCGATTATTGCCAATCTCCGCCGCGTCAGCACCCCCGGTCGGCGCGTCTACGTCAGCCGGCATGACCTGCCGAAGGTGCTGAACGGGATGGGTATGGCCATTATTTCTACCCCCAAGGGCTTGATGACCAATAACGAAGCACGGAAAGCCAGACTTGGCGGCGAAGTTATTTGCGAAATTTTCTAGTATGTCACGCATTGGTAAACTTCCTATCCCTCTGCCCGCAGGTGTCACCGCCAAACTTGACGGCCCGGTCTTGACCGTGGCCGGACCAAAAGGGGAGCTCCACTTGACGGTCCATCGTCTCGTGTCCGTGGCGGTCACGCCGACCGAGATTACGGTCACCGTCAACGACGCCAATGAACAGTCACAGCGGGCGCTCTGGGGGTTGACCCGGATGCTGATTGCCAATATGGTGACGGGCATTACAGCGGGCTACTCCAAGAAACTGGAAATTAACGGCGTTGGGTTTAAAGCCGCCTTAGCCGGACAGACGCTCAATCTCAATCTGGGCTTTTCCCACCCGATCGTCTTCCCGATCCCGGTCGGGATTACTATCGCCGTGGAAAAAAACGTGGTGACCGTCAGCGGTATTGATAAGCAGCTCGTCGGCGAAACCGCCGCCACCATCCGCCGCCTGAAAAAACCAGAACCCTACAAAGGCAAAGGCATTAAATACTCGGACGAAGTCATTCGCCGCAAAGCGGGAAAAGTTGTCAAGGCGGCCGGCGCCAAATAATGTATGACCAAAACTCTTTCACCCCACCTCTCTCGTCTCCGCCGACACCGCCGCGTACGGGCGGCCGTGATTGGCGCCGCCAACCGGCCTCGCCTGGCCGTCTACCGCAGTTCAAAACACCTCCAAGCGCAACTGATTAATGATGAAACTCAGACCACGTTGGTAGCCGTCTCGGATGTCGGAGTTCAAAAGAGCGGCAACAAAACAGAGCGCGCCACCGCCCTCGGCAAGCAGTTAGCCGAGCAGGCCCTGGCCAAAAAAATTTCCCGAGTCGTTTTTGACCGCGGCGGCTACCGATATCACGGCCGCGTGAAGGCCTTAGCCGACGCGGCCCGCGCCGCTGGCTTACAATTCTAAATATATGGCCCAATTTTCACAAGGCAGAGGTGGCCGACGCCGCCGCGACAGCGGCCCGCGGGAGCCGAAAGAGTTTAGCCAAAAGACGATCGACTTGGCCCGGGTGACCCGGGTGGTGGCCGGCGGCAAACGGATGCGCTTCCGCGCCACGGTGGTCATTGGTGGCAGAAGGCCTACACGGCCGCCAAAAAACATTTGGTTCGGGTACCGATCATCGACGAGACCATCCCCCACCAAATTTTGATCAAATACAAGGCGGCGCATGTCTTGCTGAAACCAGCGCCACGTGGTTCCGGGGTGATTGCTGGCGGCCCGATTCGGGCCGTGATGGAACTGGCGGGAGTCAAAAACATTGTCAGCAAGATCCTGGGCTCGTCGAACAAAATTAATAACGTCTACGCCGTGATGGAAGCCCTGGGGCGTCTGCAAACGAAGGAAATGGCCTTACAACGCCGAGGAAAAAGCTCATGATTACCTTGCACTCACTTCGCCAATCGCAAAAAAGCTCCCGACCAAAACGGGTGGGCCGGGGTAATGCTTCGGGCAAAGGGACGACGGCCGGCCGGGGGACCAAAGGCCAACGCGCCCGGACCGGCGGCCGCAATAAACTTATTCGCCGCGGCATGAAGCATCTGATTGAGCGGACGCCGAAGACGCGCGGCTTCCGGAGCCGGCGCCTCAAGCTCCATGCCGTCAACCTGATTGATTTGCAGCGGGTCTTTCCTGACGGGGCGACGATTACCACGGCCGACCTCCATCGTCACAACCTTATTCCGCGCTCCTTTCCCGGAGCGAAAGTGCTCGGTATCGGTGAACTGAAAAAGAAGTTTACCGTTCGGGTCGAAGCGTTCTCGGCCTCGGCCAAAACCGCAATTGCCAAGGCCGGTGGCCAGGCAACACTGGTCGAACCAGAAGAATCAAAGAAACCTACTTCATAACACCAACGCCTATGTGGGGGAAACTGGCACTGGTCTGGAAAATTAAAGAAGTCCGATACAAAGTGCTTTTTGTGCTGGGGATTTTGATTATTTTCCGGATTGCCGCGCACATTCCCATCCCGGGCGTCAACCTGACTGCCTTGCGCGCCTTCTTCCAGCAGAACCAGTTTCTCGGGCTGCTGAACATTTTTTCCGGCGGCGGCTACGACACCTTCTCGGTCGTCATGCTTGGGGTCGGCCCTTACATCACCGCCTCGATTATTTTCCAGCTGCTGACCATGATCATCCCCAGCCTGGAAAAACTCTCCAAGGAAGGGGAGCGCGGCCAGGAAAAAATTAATCAGTGGACCAGATATTTAGCGGTGCCAATGGCCATCCTCCAAGGGTATGGCACGATTACCCTGATCCGTCGTTCGAGTAGCCAGGTCTTACCGAGCCTCTCGACCTTGAATTTCGTCATCGCCCTCGTCACCATCACCGCCGGTACGATTTTCCTCATGTGGCTCGGGGAACTGATTTCCGAAAAGAAGATCGGCAACGGCATCTCCCTCATGATTTTCGCCGGTATTACGGCTCGGCTGTTGTCGCAGGCCCAACGGGCGCTGGCCGTATTCGACGGTTCACAGACGTTGCAATGGGCGGTGTTTCTCGGCATCGGCATCGTGACGGTGGCCGCCGTGGTCTTTGTGACCGAGGCCATGCGCAAAATACCGGTCACCTACGCCCGGCGGATTCGGGGGACACAGACGGTTGGCGGCGCCGACACCCACCTACCATTGCGGGTCAACCAGGCCGGGGTGATTCCCATCATCTTTGCCGTCTCGCTCGTCCTAACCCCGACCCTGGTGTCGCAGTTTTTCGTCAACGCGAAAGTCCTGTGGCTACAGCATCTGGCGACGAATACCCTACGCGTCTTCCACCAAGGGGGGACCATCTACGATCTGACCTACTTTCTCCTCGTCTTTGTCTTCACCTATTTTTACACCGCGGTCGTTTTCCACCCCCAGCAAGTCGCGGAAAACCTGCAGAAACAAGGCGGGTTTATCCCCGGCATTCGGCCGGGCCGGATGACCGCCGAGTACTTGAGCTATGTATCCACCCGGATCATTCTGGCCGGCGCCGTCTTTCTCGGCGTGATTGCCATTTTGCCAAACCTGATTCAGCGCTTTACCAACGTCACGACCCTGATCGTCGGCGGCACCTCGCTCTTGATCGTGGTCAGCGTGGTGATTGAAACCGTCAAACAAATTGAAGGCCAGCTGATTATCCGTGATTACGAAGGGTTTTAAGAGCCGGGTTTTGATCGCCCTGACCAGTCGAGATATTTCCTGTATACTACCGGGGTCATGACCAACACTCCCCGGATTATTATTCTCGGCCCGCAGGGCGCCGGGAAGGGTACGCAGGCTGGTCGCCTCGTCCATAAACTTCATATCCCGCATATCTCCACGGGTGACATTCTTCGTGATGAAATGGCTCGGGGCACGCCGCTCGGAAAACAGATTACCCGTACCATGAACGCTGGTCGCATGATCCCTGACTATCAAACAAATGCGGTCATGCGTCTCAGGCTCAAACAATCTGACTGTCGCCAGGGTTGGCTGGTCGATGGCTATCCGCGTTCCATTGAGCAAGCCCGTCCATTTCAGCAATTCGGATACCCGAACATTGTCGTGTTTTTACATATTACTGATATGGAAGCAGTGCGCCGGTTAGCGGGACGCCGCGTTTGCCCTCACGGTCATATTTACCATATTCGACATGACCCGCCAAAAAAACGGCGCGGGTATTGTGATCATGACGGGCTCCGCCTCAAACAGCGCGACGATGACACGCCCGCGGCCATCCGCAAGCGCCTCAAAATTTATCACACCCGGACCGAGCCGCTCCTCACCTTTTATAAAAAACGGGGTAGCCTGATTCAAATCGACGCGCACCCGGTTATTCCCCAGGTCTACCGACATCTAAAAAAGGAGCTATCCAAGATTCCATGGCTATCATCACGTCTGACCACGACCTAACCAAGCTTCGACAGAGCGGGGCGATCTTGGCGGCCGCCATGGCGCGGGTGATGGTTGCCGCGAAGGCTGGCGTGACGACCATCGAACTCGATGCGATTGCCGAACAAGCCATCCGGGGGCGCGGCGGCCGGCCGTCATTTCTCGGATTTCAAGACTATCCCGCCTCGTTATGTGTCTCCATCAATGACCAGGTGGTTCATGGAATTCCTTCCCAGACCACGAAACTGGCGGATGGTGACCTGGTTGGTCTTGATTTAGGCGTGGACTATGAAGGGTTTTTTACCGACCACGCGGTCACGGTCGGGGTCGGCCGAGTGGGCAAAGATGCACAGAAATTACTCGACACTACGGCGCAGGCGCTGACGATGGCGATTGCCGCCATCAAGCCAGGCCGGCACATCGGTGACATTGGCGCGGCCGTAGAAGCAAGTATCAGGCCGTACGGCTATGGGATCATCCGCCAACTGACTGGACACGGCGTCGGCCGTGCCGTTCATGAGGCGCCATCCATCCCCAATGTGGGTCAAGCCGGCAAAGGGCCGGAGATCGTCGAAGGCATGGTCCTGGCCATCGAGCCGATGATCGCCGCCGGTGACTGGCACGTGGTCACCTTGGACGATGGCTGGACTGTCGCCACGGCCGACCATCGCCTGGCTGCCCACTTCGAACATACCGTCTTGGTCACGGCCACGGGCGCGGAGATCATCACCAAACAATAATATGCGCGTCCTGGGCATCGATGTCGGCGAGAAAAAAATTGGCCTGGCTGTTGGTGACAGCGGCAGCAAATTTGTTTTCGCCCGGCCGCCGCTCTTCGTCCGGAACTGGGGTATGACTTGGCCGATCCTGCAACGCCTCTGCGATCATGACGCCATTGACACCATCCTGGTTGGCTGGCCACTCAATTCGAAAGGCCAGGCCACCGCCCAAACAAAAACCGTGGGGCAGTTTGTGGCCCAGCTAAAAACAACGATCAATCTACCGGTCGAGACAATCGACGAGCGGCACTCAACCCAAGCCGTTAAACGAGAACAGCAGGGACGAAAACTTGCGCGCGGCCAAGAAGACAGCCTGGCGGCACAACTCCTGGTCGAGGCCTGGTTAGCCAAACAATCATGACTGCCTGGTATCTGCTGGCAATCGGATTAAGCTTTGGCCTGGCCGTCGCGGCCACGCTGCTCGTCCGGACATTCGCCTACCGGCGGAAGATTGTTGATGATCCAAACCAGGCCCCAGAACGGAAACGACACGATCGTCCGACCGCACTACTGGGCGGCGTCGCCATTGTGCTCAGCAGCCAAATCGCTTGGCTGCTTCTCAATCATCTGGGCGCTTTTTCTGTTCAGCCGCTGCCAGCCAAGTTTTTCTTTGGGCTGAGCTTGGCTGGCCTGGCGATCATAATTGGTGGCGGGCTCGATGACTGGCGCCGGTTGTCACCTCGGGCGCAGTTCATGTGGCCCCTCCTAGCCGGACTCTTTGTGATCATGGCCGGCATTGGCGTCGATTTTATCACCAACCCATTCGGCGGAGTCTTGTTCCTCAACCAGTTTCGTTGGACGATCCTCACCTGGCACGGGATGCCCTACCATGTGACACTGTGGGCTGATCTTTTTACCGTGGTGTGGATTCTCGGCACCACGTATACCACAAAAATTCTTGATGGGCTCGATGGCCTGGTGACCGGGCTGGGCGTCATCGGCTCAATCATTATTTTTCTTCTGACCTTACGACCCGAAGTGGCCCAGCCATCAGTGGCCTTGCTGGCCTTGGTCCTAGCTGGAGCCTGCGCGGGTTTTTTATTGTTCAATTGGCACCCCGCTTCTATTTTCCTTGGCGAAAGCGGCTCACTCTATATCGGCTTCATGCTGGGGGTTTTGTCGACCATCTCCGGCGGAAAAATCGCCACCGCGCTGCTGATCCTGGGCTTGCCGATTCTTGATCTCGCCTGGGTGATAGCCCAGCGGTGGCTGTTCCAAAAAACATCACCCTTCAAAACCGCCGATCGCCGTCATCTCCATTTTCAGCTGCTGGAGGCCGGACTCTCCACCCGGCAGAGCGTGGTGCTTCTCTATGGTTTGACCGCGCTCTTTGGTGTCGCGACCCTCTTCTTTTCCGGACGTCAGAAAGTCTATGCCTTGGCAGGGGTCCTGGGAGTGTTGATCCTGCTGACGGCCTGGGTCAGTCGCCGGCAGAGACAGCGCCAACAGGAAAGTCGCCCATGAACATGTCAAAGAAACCAATATTGTGGGCCGTGGGACTCGTTCTGGTGATTGGGGCGATCGTAACTATGAAGCCTCTTATTCATGGTTGGGATCGCAGCGTCCCAACTAACCTGAATGCCGTCAGTGGGTATGACCAGGCCACCGTGACGCTTAGTGGGACAAAGATTAACGTACAAATTCCAACGACGGTCGCGTTGCAAGAACAAGGTTTAGCCGGCCGGACCACCTTGAGTGACAAACAGGGGATGCTCTGGCTCTATAGCCAACCGGACCGCTACACGTTCTGGATGAAAGGCATGCTCATCCCGCTTGATTTTGTCTGGATCGAACAAGGGCATATCGTTGACCTGACCCCGAACGTCCCGCCCCCAGCCAAGGGGCAGCTCTATTTCCCTATTTACCGCCCGGTCAGCCCGGTGACCGCCATCCTTGAAGTCCGGTCCGGCTTTATCGGCGACCACGGCTTGAGTACTGGCCAAGCGGTGAGTATTGACAAGAAGTAAGATCGTCGGTATACTGTCCGAGCTATGTTCGCAATTATTCGTACTGGTGGCAAGCAATATCTTGTCGAAGCCGGTCACACCATCACCATTGAAACCCTTCCGGTCGAAGCCGGGAAACCGGTTACTTTCAATGAGGTTTTACTGATCAATGACCAGGACTTGAAGGTCGGTTCACCGCTGGTTAAAGACGCCAAAGTTGAAGGCACGGTCGTCAGCCATGGCCGCCACCCGAAAGTGGTGGGAATTAAGTTCCACAACAAAGTTCGCTACCGCCGAAAATTTGGCCATCGGCAACATTTCACGCGGGTCAAAATAGAAAAAATCTCGGCGTAAACAACAATCTTCTGGTCATCACGTAGGGGCGGGTCTTGGACCCGCCCCTACGATTTCGATTGCCGATGGCCGAATTACGCCGCCGTCCGGTGGTTAATCGCCTCACCTAACGTTGTTTCGTCCACATACGTCACGTCGCCGCCGGTGGGGATACCTCGGGCCAGCTGGGTGATTTTGATGTTGAGTGGTTCAAGCGCTTTCTTCAGATAGAGCGCCGTCGTCTCACCCTCAATATCCGGGTTCATGGCCAGGATGACCTCACTGACTTTTTCTTTCTCGATGCGGGTGAAAAGATCATGCATGTGCAGCTGGTCCGGTCCGATCCCTTCGACCGCGTTGACCGAGCCGCCAAGCACATGGTAGACGCCATGGTAGACGCCGGTGTGCTCGATGGCTAAGACATCCGGTGCATCAGCCACCACGCAGACGACGCTTTGATCGCGGTGTTTATCAGCGCAGTAGCGGCACGGGCTGTGATCGTCAAAGTTATGGCAGCGCTGACAAGCGACGATCGATTCGCGGAGGTGCTCGATCGCGTAGCCGAAGTTTTTCAGTCGTTCAGGTGACTGACGGAGCAACGAAAAAACATAACGCTCGGCGGTTTTCGGGCCAACCCCAGGCAGGCGAGTCAGCTCAGCCAGCAAACGCTCAATGGCTGGGGGATATGTTGCCATGGTTCTTAGCTCAGGCCTGGCAGGTTGAGGTGGCCCATTTCCTTGGCCTTTTTGGCCATGGCCATCTGGGCTTTTTTGATCGCGCTGTTAAAGGTATCCTTTAAAGCACGTTCCAGTTCTTGTTTCTTGCCTGGCTGGACCAAATCATCGGCGATCTCGAGTCCGTTCAGTTGCTGGTTGCCGTCGATGATCATCTGGATTTTCCCATGCGCACCGTCGACATGCACGATTTCCTCAGCCAGTGCGTTCTGCATCGTCTTGGCCTGGTCACGCAGGTCTTTGTATTGTTTGAGCTTGGAAAACATAGCCATAGAAGGACATTTTACCATGAGCGGCTTTTCTCGACCACCCCCTTCCGGCAGGTGCCGGAAGACCCCTCCTTGGAAAAGGAGGGGCCGCTTGAGTCCCCTCCTCTGATGAGGAGGGGTGGATCGCCGCATGGCGAGCCGGGGTGGTCGATGGGCCCGGAAGAGGTGGTCTACGCGTTCGGGTTAAAATCGCCCTCCGTGAAGCGCTCTTCACGATTGTCAAACGAGGCCCGGCGTTCCACAAAAGAGAGTCTGACCCGGCCAGTCGGACCATTCCGGTGCTTAGCGATATGGATTTCGGCCAGGTTCTTTTTTTCATCGGCGATGTCATGATCGTAGACGGCCGGTCGGTAGATAAACATGACCACGTCAGAGTCTTGTTCAATCGAACCAGATTCCCGCAAGTGCGAAAGTTTCGGAATCGGCGGCCGCTCGCTTTCCACGGCCCGGGACAGCTGGGATAAGGCCAGGACCGGCACATGCAGTTCCCGGGCGATCGATTTGAGGCCGCGGGTAATCTCCGAGACTTCCTGGGTCCGGTTTTCCGAGCTTCGGCTTTCCATCAGCTGGAGATAGTCGACCACAATCAGGCCCAATTGCTTGTGTTCGGCTTGGAGCCGACGGGCTTTGGTCCGGATTTCCATGATGTTGGCTGTGGCCGAGTCGTCAATAAAAATCGGCGCTTCGGCTAGCAGACCCATGGCATGGCCGATGCGTTGAAAATCCTCGTCGTCTTTCAATCGGCCCGTCCGCATTTTCCACAGGTCAATATCCGCTTGGGCCACGAGCAAGCGGTCGACCAGCTGCTCCTTGGACATTTCCAAGGAAAAGATGCCGACTGGTTGTTTGCTTTTGACCGCCACGTTCCGAGCAATATCCAAGGCCAGGGATGTTTTCCCGACGGACGGCCGGGCGGCCAAGATCACCAGATCAGATTTCTGCAAGCCGCCGAGCAGGTTGTCCAGGGCAGTAAACCCGGTTGGCACGCCCCGCAGCTGGCCGCCTTCATGATGGAGCTGATCGATCCGGTCAAAGGCATCATCGAGCACGTCGCGGATGTTAATGAAATTCTGCTTCAGGTAGCGCTGGGAGACGGCAAACAACGACTGTTCCGCCGTATCAAGGAGCGACGGCACGTCTTCCATATCCTGGTATCCTTGCTGCAGGATCGACGAGGCCGCCGTAATCAGTCGCCGCAGGGTTGCTTTCTTTTGGATGATCTGGGCATATTGGACGATGTTAGCCGCCGTGGGTACCGTGTTCGAGAGCCCAACAATCATGCTCCGGCCGCCGATGCTCTCAAGGTGTCCGCGCTCTTGCAAGAGGTTGGACAAAGCGACAATATCAATCGGCTCATGCCGGCCATACAGGGTCAGCATGGCGTCAAAAATCAGACGGTGTTTATCGACGTAAAAATCCTCGGGGCCGAGAATATCAGCGATCTTGACGAGGGCATCCCGATCGATCAGTAAAGCGCCAATCGCCGCCTGTTCAGCTTCGAGATGATGGGGCGGGACCTTCAAGTCCGCAGGAAATGGTTTTTGGGCATCAGCCATAGCGAACTCAAGTGTACGGCATTTCAGGTTGATCAGCAATCCAGCTTCTGCCCAGGTTTTCCCCGCCGGTTGTCCACATTTTGCGCTTGAACCACAGCCTTTTCTGCCGTATACTCCGAGCTTATGGCAGACTTTGGAATTCAAGATTTCGTGGTGCTCGACGTAGAAACGACTGGGCTGGAGCCGTCTATGGGCGACGAAATTATTGAAATTGCCGCCCAGAAAATCCGGGGCCGTGAAGTGGTCGGCGAATTTGTCAAAATGGTGAAGGGGACAAAGCGCATTCCAATTGAATCCCAGAAGGTCCATGGCATTTCTCAAGCCGACGTTGACGCCAATGGTTTACCCGAAGCCGAAGTCTTGCCCCAGCTCGTGGAATTCCTTGGTTCCTCGATCATTGTGGCGCATAACGCCGCTTTTGATATTGGTTTCGTTAATTCTCATCTGCGAAGATTGAACCTCCCAGAGCTGACCAACCGCGTCATTGATACCATCGAGATCGCCAAGCGCTATTGCCTTTTGGCTAGCTACAAACTGAGTAACGTGGCCGCGTTCCTGAAAGTCCCCCAGCCCAGCGCCCACCGGGCCCTGGTTGATGTTATCACCACGCGGGAAGTTTTCTTTAAGCTGATTGAGCGGGCGAAAGAGAAGAAGTAAAATAATAATCCAAAAACAGCTAGTCTTAGCGAAAAGCTGGTTTTGTGTTGGCGCCGCCAAGCATCCGAGGAAGCGAAGCAACGAGTGGTGTTTGGTGGGTCCCCTGGGACTCCTTTTTCTACACGGCTCACGACCGCGTCTGACGCGGTACCCGCTCGCCGCTCCGAAAAAGCCTGGGCCTGCGCTCTCGCGCCACTGGCGCAAGTGCTCGGCCCTTCTCGTCCCTATTTTGAAGCCCAAACAACCCATTTTCTTCTATAATAGGCGTTTGGTTTCGGAATATTTGGTGGGTCCCCTGGGACTCGAACCCAGAACCCACGGCTTAAAAGGCCGTTGCTCTACCAATTGAGCTAGGAACCCGAACGTCCAGAGTACCAAGATTAGCCAAAAGACAGGCTTTCGTCAACCCGGTCTTAGTATTTTTTCCCAGCGCCTTTTCAAAACTCTGTCCTGAGCGCATCGAAGGAACCGCCAAGGAACCAGTGAAAAATACCTGTGGTGAGCTTGCCGAATCCATCGGCTCGCCTGTCCGCTGTAGCGCAGCAGCGCGTAGGCGGGAACTTTCTTTTCCGCGCCTGTCCCGTACCCGGACCCTGAGTTTACCGAAGGGGGAGTGGTGCGGGGAACGCGGGCTTTTCTCCCTACCATCGTCAGATCATTTAAGACTATAGCATAGAGCTATTTTCATACAAATGATCTTTAGCCCTTTCCTGTGACGCAGTTTTTGCAGGGTTTCTCGAAGTGACGGAGAGTAAAGATGATGGAAATAAGCATAAGTGCTATTGCAAGCAGCACTACATACCAACGGTACTGCAGGATTGTCAGCACAGTGCCAAAACCAAGGAAACCAAGAATCGCCGCAACACACGACGAGCATGCCGCAGTTGCCAAGATCGCAGCGAGTGTCGCTGAAACTCCACCCGCACCAACCTTCCCGATTGCTTGAACCCGCAGGCGTCCCCGATGGCGGCGGAAGAGTTCAATCTGGGTGACCGTGAAAAATGAAGCAAGAAGCGCAAGCACAGCCATGAGAGTGTAGTCTCGGCCTGTGAAGATGCTCAATTGGACCACGAGACTGTTGCCTGGGATGGTTAGGACGGGGATACCAACGAACACCATATACCACCCCACGGCGAGAAATAACAGAAGCAAAACATTGGTTCTCAACTGGAAGATACGCGTAATTGTCTTGGTGAAGGGCATACTAAACAATCTTGCGGAAACCATTCATCCGGTAAATGGCGAATATCACCAGAGCAATCGAAGCCAGTTAGAAGATCGGAGCTACGCGACTCAAGACAACGTTGGCGGAAAGAGGCAGGAAGATCGCGATGGCGGGAATACAGGCTGGGCAGGCGCCGAAGAACACGCCAAGGAATGAGCCAGCGGCACCGGTTCTGACGCTCCCGACCGGGCAGCAGGGGTGCACGGTTTTGTGGTACGTATAGATACCGACATTAATGCCAGACAAGAGGGCCAGGATCGGGTATAGGTACGTGAGATACGGTGAGCTGAGATACACGTGAATCCATTTATCCAGCCCATGGAGTGGGATGGCCGGCCACAAGAGGATGACTGCCGTGATTCCCAACGCTGCCAGGGCCGGCCATCGACGTTGAAAGATTTTTAGGATCAGAACATCCTGCATTTTCATTGACCAACTGTTGAACGAATGAGCTTGAGATACTGGTCGTCGACCAGGCGAGTGTTAAAGTCTCGGATAGTACCATCCTCGCTGAGCAAGAACTTCGAATCGAGAAATTGAATTTTCATGCTTTCCGCCAATCCGTTATTGAAAGCGAGTTTCCAATCCGGATTAGCAAATTGGTTTCTCCAGTTACGCAGATCGCTCGCTGCTTCTTTTGGATCAACAAAGACGACGAGCACATTGAGTTTGTTGTCGCCAAGCCCTGTTTGTAGTTGGGCGACTTTTTTTGCGCCGATCTGGCAAGGCGTGCACCAGCTCGTCGTGAACCAGATTATCGCCGGTTTCCCCTTGAGTGTCCCGCTAGAAATTGTCTGCCCATCAATATCTGTCACGCTAAACTCAGGAAAAGCGTTGTCAGCACCAGAATTAACTCTTTGATTCCCGGGTTGACTTGCATTAGAGGAACGGTTAGTCGATCCGCTACGGTAAAAGAAAATTAATCCAATAACTACTAAGGGCAAAACACAGCAGAGGATAATAATAAAATTTTGCTTTTTCATAGACAACGGCATCCGGCAAGCTTGTTTGAGAACTCTCTTAAAGCTTTTTGTTGGACTTCGTCGAGGTGCATCGTTGGCCTTTGTTTCTTAACAAAATCTATTGCTGCATCGACTTTTCTGCCCTGCGTAATGAGATAAGCGGCTACCATAGTCGGCGCTCGACCATGCCCATTTTGACAATGCACGTAAATCTTTTTCTTCAGCGAAACCAGGTTTTGAATAGTAGAAACCCCAAAAACAAACTGATCTTGGGTGGGTGCGGTGTGATTTTTTATTGGAATCCAAACGTAAAATGAAACACCAAAGGGCGCGTCCACTCTTTCTTCCTCAAGCGAGATGTCTGCTTCAACACCTTCCTTTTTCAACCGTTTATCAAAGTGCATCTGGCAACACTGGTTAGTGCCAATGTAAATTCCATCGGTGATATAATCATATTCGAGTGTTTTGATGTGAGGATGCTCCAGCGTCATATACAGCAGCTTAATTTTCTAATGTCTTTGGTGAACGACAGTGCCACAATTTTTATCGCTTCCGATAGGGTCGGGAACATCGGAAGAGAATTTACCACGTCGTCAATCGTGTTTTTATTTTTTATCAGCATCATCGCCTCGGCAATAAGCTCACCGGCGTTAGGCGCGAGGATATGCACGCCGAGAACTTGTTTTGTCTGTGGGTGAATGGCCATCTTTATCATTCCTTCCGTGCGTCGCATGATAATCGCTTTTGGTACATCCTCGAACGAAACGGTACGGCAGGCACAAACACCCATTTGCTGCATCTGCTCATCTTCGGTAAAACCGACACCGGCCAGCTGGGGGTCAGTAAAAATGGTGTAAGGCACGGCGTTGTAATCAATGGAAAGCGTTGTGCCTTTGAGCGCGTTCTCTGCGGCAAGTGTTCCCTCGCGTCCGGCGGTTGGTTCAAGCCGCAAGGGGCCATTCGTAACATCGCCGACCGCAAAAATGTTTCTGTTTGATGTTTGGAAATGTTGATTAACAACCACCGCTTGCCGCCTGTCAATTTCAACACCAACCACATCAAGGCCAAGCCCTTGCGTGTTGGGCGTTTTGCCGGCCGCTAAAAGTATCTCATCCGCGGATACTTCTTCTTGCGCGCCGTTGATAGCGTAAGAGATAACTTTTTTTCCGGCCTCCTTGCGTGCACTTCTTACCTCAACGTTTGTGTGGATAACGATTCCTTCTTTGGCCAATGCTTCGGCGAGGTGATCTGTGAGCGCCTTTTCAGAGTGGGGAAAAATTGAGTCACCGCGCTGTAAAACAGTTACCTTCGTACCAAAACGCGCGAACATTTGTGCAAATTCCAAGCCAAGCGGGCCCGCGCCGACGATAACTAACTCTTTCGGCTGACGCTCAAGGCGTAATGCTTCAATGTGTGTGACATATCCAACCTCACGGATATTTTTTATAGGCGGCACCGTT
>JACQBO010000065.1 GCA_016194465.1 Candidatus Kerfeldbacteria bacterium | reverse complement strand
GCCGGTTGACGTTTGAGGGTCATCGGTGCGACCCGAGCAATGAAGTTCCGGTCATCTCCGCCGGCTGTCGCTCGCCCATGAGTGCCAAAATCGTCGGCGCCACATCACCTAAAACCCCATCAGCCCGTAACGATGTCTTTTTTGCCGCTTCGGCCACGAGATGGAAAGGAACGGGATGAGCCGAATGCTCCGTGTCGATCTCCCCGGTAGCCAAGTTAATCATTTCTTCGAGGTTGCCGTGGTCACCGGTGATCAAGAGTCCTCCCTGTTGGCCTAAAACCGCTTCGGCAATCCGCCCGAGACAACCGTCCGCACACTCCATCGCGGCGACACCGGCCCGCAGGTTGCCCGTATGAGCGACCATATCCGTGTTGGCAAAGTTCACCACCACGAAATCGTGTTCATGGCTGATAATCGTTTGATATACTCGGTTGGTCAACAGCCGGCTGCACATGGTTGGTACTCTGTCGTAGAAGGGCTCTTCCGATGAAGGGATCATCACCCGGTCTTCGCCGCCAACCGGATCGGCATAGCCGCCGTTAAAGAAGTAGGTGACATGGGCGTACTTCTCGCTCTCGGCGATATAGAGCTGATGGTGTCGCTGTAAGACCATCGGCAGTGTTTGGGTCAGTAATTGGGCGGGAAAGGCAGTTAAAATATTCCCCAGGTCTGGCCCGAAGTCAGTCATGGCGACAAACAGGAGATCATCGATGACCCTGGTCCGGCGAAATGGGTGGGTGGCGGCGTTCCGTTGTTCAAAGTCAGGCTGCACGAACGCCTTGGTCAGCTGGCGGGCGCGATCAGAGCGTAAATTAAAAAAAATGATGGCATCGCCGTCGGCGACCCCTTGGTATTCCGCGATGACGGTCGGCTGCACAAACTCATCACTTTCTCCACGGTTGTAGGCCTGACTCACCGCGGTCATCACGTCTGGCACCCGGTGGGTGGCTTGCCCCGATACGATCGCCCGGTACGCTTGGGCGGTCCGGTCCCAATTTTTATTGCGGTCCATGGAAAAAAATCGTCCCATCAGGGTGGCCACCCGCGCATCTCCCAGGTGCGGTAAAAACTTGGTAATAATATCTCGAGCGGCAAATCGCGGTGAATCACGGCCATCCGTGAAAAGATGGAGCTTGACCTTCGTCAGACCGGCGTTTTGCACCAGCATGAGCAAAGCAAGTAAATGGTCCGGATCGGCATGGGCACTTTCGCTGGTCCCGAGCATCCCCATGAGGTGGAGCGTACGGCCATGGGATTTGACGTGTTGGATGGCAGCGAGAAAGGCGGAATTGCGAAAAAACAAGCCGTTGGAGATGCTACTCAGGATTTGCATATCTTCTTGGGGCACAATTCGCCCCGCCCCGATATTCATGTGACCGGCTTCGGAGTTCCCATCCTGGCCGTCGGGCAGGCCAACCGCGCGGCCACTCGCCTTGAGCGTCGTCCACGGATAGGTCTGTCGCCAATGATCGAGGTTTGGGGTGCGGGCGAGCGTGACGGCATTACCTCGCGATGGGGGGGCAATGCCCCAGCCATCGAGGATTGCCAGCACGATCGGTCCAGCAATCTTCATGACCGCAGGACCTGCTCAATCGCTAGCAGTCGATTATACTTCGCCACTCGCTCGCCGCGGGCCGGGGCGCCGGCTTTGAGGTACTGCGCCCCGACGGCGACCGCCAGGTCAACAATGAAGTCGTCGGTTGTTTCCCCCGACCGATGGGACATGACGACGTTCAGCTGGTGATCGTACGCATAGAGAATTGCCTCCACCGTCTCGGTCAGCGTCCCGATTTGATTCGGCTTGATCAAAACCGCGTTGGCCGCCATTCGCGCCACGCCTTGTTCCAACCGAGCACGATTGGTGGTAAAGAGATCGTCGCCGACCAGCTGGCAGCGGGCACCGAGCTTGGCCGTCAGATCGGCCCATCCGTCCCAATCATCCTCGGCCAAAGGATCTTCAAGGGAAACAATCGGGTAGCGGTCAAGCCACTCGGCGAGCAACCCAACCATGCCCACCGACGATAATCCCGCTTCATTGGTCCCAAAACGATATCGCTCATGAGCCGGGTCATACAGCTCACTGGCCGCGATGTCCAAGCCCAGGGTGAGATCACCCGGCATCTGCAGATGCACCTGCTCAGCCGCCTCGACTAAAAATTTCAAGCCCTGTTCATCGGCCGTCAGCTTTGGGGCGAAGCCTCCTTCATCCCCCACCAGCGTACTCAACCCCGCACTCAGTAAGATCGTGCGGAGGGCTTCGTACAGATCATGACCCCGCGCAATTTGTTCTTGGGTCGTGGCGCCACCAGGCATGATGAGGTACTCTTGGATCTTGACGCCGGTGTCGGCGTGACGACCGCCATTGATGATATTCATCATCGGCCGGGGCAGCGTTGACGCCGTGACCGCCGGAAAATCAAACTGCTCCTGCAACGAACGAAACAGCGGCGCTTTTTCGACCATTGCCCGCACCCGAGCCACTGCTAAGGAGACACTGAGCATGGCATTGGCCCCCAGGCTGCTCTTGTTCACCGTGCCATCGAGGTCAATCATCGCCTGGTCAATCGCCCGCTGATGGCGGACGTCATGCCCTTTCAGTACTTTGGCGATTGGTCCCATAACATGGTCCACGGCTTTCAAGACGCCCAGACCTTGGTACTGAGTGGCATCACCGTCACGGAGCTCATGCGCTTCGTGGCTGCCGGTGGAAGCGCCGCTGGGAACGCTGGCGGTGGCCGAAAGGCCAATATCAAGGTCAACTGTGGTTTCTAGCGTCGGATGACCGCGGGAATCAAGGATTTGACGGCTGCGGAGCGATTCGATAACCATAGGCTATGTCTGAGCGACGGCGCGTAAACCCGGCAGGATCTTGCCCTCCAGAAACTCCAGCATGGCGCCCCCACCCGTCGATAAAAAAGTAAATCGTGGTGCTTGTCCGGAGCGGTGAATCGCATCAAGGGTTTCTCCACCGCCGGCGATCGACCGTCCTGGAGTTCGTCCAATAGCCCGCGCCACGGCCAGCGTCCCACGGTCGTACGGTGGCTGCTCATACCGACCCATCGGACCATTCCAAACAATCGTCTTCGCTTTGACGATGATCCGTCGGAACAATTCAACCGTATCTGGTCCGATATCAACAATCGTCTCTTTGGCGCCCACCTGCCCGACGGAGCAAGCGCGGATGGTGCCCGGGCCAGACGACACGATCACGTCGACGGGAATCTTGAGTCTTGGCTGCGCCACCGACAATCCCGCCGATGCTTTGACCATGGCCGGCTCAGTCAGCGATCGGCCAACCGCTAAGCCCTCGGCTTGCAAGACGGTGTTTGCCAGGGCCCCACCCAGCAGCACATAATCCGTGCGGCGGAGCAGCTGCTTGACGACCCCAAGCTTAGTGGATATTTTGGCTCCGCCAATGATCGCCACGTACGGCCGGCGCACCCGGCCGCAGAGATGGGTCAGTTCTTTGACTTCGGTCTGTAAGAGCAAGCCGGCGAACGAGGGTAAGAGTCTGGCCACCCCGACAATCGAGGCATGACCGCGGTGCGAATCCGCAAACGCGTCGTTGACAAAAATATCACCCAAGGTTGCCAGGTGGCGGGCCAAGACGAGGCTATTCCTTTCTTCTCCGGAATCAAAGCGGATGTTCTCAAGCAAACCAAGAGTGCCAGGTCGCACCTGTTCAATCGCCTGCCGGAGGGCCGCGGACCGTATTGGTTGAGAAAAAAATGTTACTTTTTTTCCGATGGCCCGGGCTAAAGGTCGAATCATGGGACGCATGGTCATTCGCACGTCACGACCCTTTGGCCGGCCCCGGTGGCTGACGAGGACAATGCCCGCGCCATGGGCCAGAAGCCACCGCAGGGTCGGTACGGTCGACTGAATCCGGGCCAGATCGCGAATACGTCCCCCGGCCACATTAATATTATAGTCCACCCGAACCAATACTCGTTTTCCACGAACTGAAGTATCACGAATGTCACGAAGGCGCATAAACCATAGTATACCACACCACGGCCGAGCCGAAAATGCAACTACGGACTAGTCTTTTCTCAGATACACCTGTCCGCCATGCCAAAAGACCTCAAGCGCATGTCGCCAACGAAGAATAGAGAGGTAGTACAGTAAGTCTACCTTTTTACGCACCCACCAGGCAGAAAACCCCGTGCGTCGGTGGCCGATGGTACTGATCGCCCAGCGTCCGCCGACCGGAAAAACATAGCCGGCCTCGACCGGCTGATATGCCCGAGATGGGGCGCCTGACATGTGGGCCAAAATATTATTGGCGGCTACACGGCCTTGGCTGACGGCGACGGTGGCAACTTGCGGCAGGGGTTGACCAGTGGCCGGATTCACAAACGCCGCCCCATCACCGACGACCGAGACATGGGGATGGCCGGGAATAGTCAAATCAGCCTCGACGCATACTTGACCTTTGCCACTACAGGCCACATTGAGCGCTGGCAACAGGTGGTGGGCTTTGATTCCGCCACACCACATGAGGAGATCATAGTTACGTCGCTGGCCATTGCGCAGCTCAATGCCCTGGCGGTCCACTTTGGCGATGGTCAAGCCGGTTTTTATTTCCACGCCCAATGCTTGGAGTCGCGCGACGGCTGCCTCCTGCACCCAGGTCTCCATGCCTGGGAGGATCATTGGGGCGCCTTCAATCAGTTCAACCGTCACCAGCCCGGCGGCTTGCCCACTATGCGGCAATCGGTGGTTCAAATAGAAACGAAGTTGGCTGGCTGTTTCCACACCGGCCACGCCCGCTCCGGCCACCACAATTTTACTTGGCGTCCCCTCGTGCATCGCCCGATGGATTAAAACCGCGCACCGCTCGTGGATCGTCAGGGCGTC
>JACQBO010000055.1 GCA_016194465.1 Candidatus Kerfeldbacteria bacterium | reverse complement strand
CTTCAAAGTTATTTGGCCCGACGCCAAACAGGGGGTGGTGTTTGATAATTTCCCACGTCGTCCGCCAGATTTGGTAACGGACTGCGGCTGACGTCCGATCCGGGTTGGTGAAGTGTTCAGCAAAGTTTTTGGTTTGGCTTAAGCCGAGCACGGCGAGAACACTAGTCAAGATGGTGACCACCGCGATGTTACGTTTCGTTTTTGATGGGGGTAAGAAAACCCAAAGGGTGACGGCGCCAACCGCTACGGCCAGAAAAGCACCATACGACAGGGTCAGGGCGAGGGCTAGACCTACCATGATCACCGCCGCCCACCACCAACCGCGCAGAATTTTATACATGAGTGCGCCAAGCCCCATGACAAAAATTGGGCCGAGGTACATTGCGGCATAGTTGGCAACCGGATGAAAAAAGGAGCTGAGGCGTCCGTCTTGCAGCTCAGTCCGCAGCCACACCACTTGATATAACCCAAACATTGATACGACGAATCCGCTGGTGATCGCCGCTTGTAGTAGATAGATTCGATCGGTTGCGGTCTGCACCGTTCCGGCCAAAATTCCGGCGAAGAGTAGCGGGTCAACTAGCCAGGCCTTGAGCGCTCCAAAACTCGCTTGCTTGTCCGCGCTAAAGGCCGCACTAAGGATCCAGGCAATCACCCACAGAGCAAGGACCGTCCACCAAGATTTCGGGATGGCTCGCACCCGACTCCAGAGGTGCCGCCGAAATGGTGTGTGCATCAAGCCAGCGAGAAGCGTTGCGTATACTGAGAGTTCAAGAGCGGTCGTAGGCACGTGCAAAATGTTTATCCGCCATATGTACGTTGGCCAGGCAATGATCAGAAGCGCCACACCCCGGTTCGGCTTATACCGCGTAAGAATAAACGTCGCCACGGCGGCCGTCACTGCCAACTGCGGCGGCGTAAAGGGCGGTATGATTCCTCCTGAGCTTGCTAGGAAAATAATCCAAGCCACTACCAACAACGCAATGCCCCAAGGCCGACGAAAGGCTGAGAGAATGAGTGCGATGACAAAGAAAAAATAAATCATGTTGTTTCAGGTTGTCGGACAACGAGCGCGACGGCCAAAGCAAGCCACATCGCTTGCATCATGTGTGGGTACAGTAATCCATTCACAAACTGCCCATGGAGGATCAGGGCCACGAAACCGGCCATTAAGCCGAGCCCATACATTCGCCACTCCGATGAAAGTTTTTTATCGCGCCATGTTTTCCATGCTTCCCAAAGCATGGCGCCGAGGAGCCAGAGATAGATGAACAGGCCGGCGGTCCCGGTTGTTACCCAGACGGTCAGCAGGCTCGAGTCCGAGCCGCTGGCCGAGTGCTCCGACGTTTTGTTCAAGAAATTATATTGGACCTGAACATATTTGTATAGATTGTAACCGATGCCGGTGACCGGGTGATCATGAATGACCTCCAGCGCGTTTTGCCAGGAGACGAGCCGGAGCTGAGCGGTTTCATCAATCGAGCGGATGCCAATCACGCGTTCCTGGACGCGCGGCACAAACAGAATAATAGCGGCAAAAATCATGAGCATTAGAAACAGGATGGCTTTTGACCGAAGCAGGGTGACGAGACCGACACCGGCCGCCAAAGCGATATACCCGCTCCGAGAAAATGTGAGGACAATGGCTGCCGTCATAACCGCCACCGCCAACCACCACCATTTCGCTTCCGCTGGTTTCTTGCCCAAAGCAATGGCTAAGGACAGCGTCGACAAGAACGCCAAATAGCCGCCGAGAAAGTTCGGATCAAACCAGGTCGAGAGCAGCCGGCCAACGTGTGGGTCCCATCCTTTCGGCACCATAAACGAGAAATCGGGGAACAGCTTGAGTTGAACGAAGCCGAGGATAGCGGTAATCACGCCGGTCCAGACCAACGCCACCAGGTATTTTTTTGCGCCCGGCCGCGAGCGAACAAAACTAAAGCCCATAAACAACACCATGGCGTATTCGATCCAGCGAACGATGTACAGCGCGCCCGACAAGAGTTCGGTCGAGGAGTAGCCGCTACGGTTTAAGAAGAGAGAAAGCATCATGACTATCACCCAAAGACTCATCGGTAGGTAGAGACTCGAAGCCGGTATTTTCCATGACCGCCTGGCCATCACCCACACCAGCCAGCTTAGAATCAAAACCGGTAACAGGACGTCATTGATGATGACCGTGTTGTCTGAGCCCGGTAATTGAATCCGAATCAGTTGGCCGATTGTGATACTGGCGATGCTGGCCCAGAAACCAAGTTCGGGCCGGAAGAACACGGTCAACGCCAGCCCTAGCGCCGCCAAGGCGATGGCAGCTTTCAGACCGTAGGCGCCGATTCCATAGCCCGCGACCAGGGCCAAAACCAAAATACAAAGAATGCCTGCGGCGCTTCGCATTGGATAGTTTATTCTTCTGAACCGCAGGCTCATCATGTCGTTATTGTACCTGGCCCTTGTACCAACCGCCAGGCTTGCCGAAAAGCGCGCCAGGGCGCGGTCAGAGCACGTGGCTGGAATCGCCCATAATACACGGCGCAGATGATCATCGGCCGTACCTTGCGAAACAACAAAATCGGCAAGTACCGGCGCGGGAAATGCTTGAGAAAAAAGAGGGATTCATTGAAAAAAAAGTCTTCGTACCAGGTGATCCGATCGCTGCTGCGGCTGCCGCCAGCGAGGGCCAGGTGCTCATTGCTGGCCAGGGGGTCATAGATAATTCTCCACCCGCCCTCGACCACCCGCAAAGAAAAATCAGTTTCTTCGCGCATGGCATTGCCCCGGAAGCGTTCATCAAACCCACCGACGCCAAGAATAACTGACTTGCGAAATGACATGTTGCCGCCGCGCGGGGCGTTAATCAACTGCCGGGTTAGGCTGGTAGCGTTAGGAAATACTTTGCCGGTTTTTGTCACGGTGCAAACGGGACCGGTTTGTTCCCGGTTCAACTCCGTGTTGCGATCGAGCACCCGGCCGCCCACGCCGCCAATCGTGGGATCACCGTAGTTCTGAATGTGTTGCCAGACAAACGACGTGTCTCGAATGCGATTGTCGTCATCGGAAAACACCACGATCGATCCTTGTGCCTCCCGGACTCCAAGATTTCGGGCATGGCACGTGCCAATAACATTCGTGCGGATAACCTTGAGGCGGCCGTCCCGTTGTTCCAGTCTGGCCAAGCCTTGGTTCACCGCCTGGCTTTGGTCGACCACGATGACTTCGAGGCTCGGGTATACCTGAGCCAAAAAATCGGTGGCGATCTGGATAATGGCGTCCGGCCGGTTGAGCGTCGGGATCATGACGCTGACAAAAGGCAGGGTGGTGCGGTCAGCCATCGTCATTCCAGCGGCAATGAGCTTGGGGTCGAGGCGCGGCTGGAAAAAATTTCCATGATGGTGCGGGGGTCAATGGCCCTGGTCGCCAGCAGGGCCGCCAGGTACACCAGCCCACCCACGGCCGCGGCCAGAATGACATTACTCGCCTGCAACCACCACAAAACGCCGGCCATCACTAGGCCGGACAAAAGCAGCTTGGGCATTATGGCCAGGCGTAGACGGAAACGCATGACCCGCAAAATCAAAATGTATCCCACGATCGCCATGAGGCACTCGGTCACGATCGTCCCAGTCGCGGCGCCATAGAGTGAAAACTTTGGGATGAGGGAAAAGTAGATAACCATTCCTACCGCCGCCACCGTCAGGTAGGTCCAAACCATCTGCCGCTGACGATGGATAATGGTCACTGTGTGGCCAGATAGACTACTGAGGTACAGTGCGGCCACGGCGAATAATAGCAGACGAAGGACCGGCGCGGTGGCGGCATAGTCGGCCTGACCAAGCAACACCAGGGCCGGCCTAGCTAAGATGCTGCCGCCAATCAGGATCGGCACCGCCGCCATGAGCAACAAATCGAATCCGCGCTGGAAGACGCGGCGGAAGCGTTCCTGATCATTGCCAGCAAAAGCACTGCCGAGGGCGGGCAGAATCAAGCCAACAAACATGATCGGAAACGTGTTGAGGATTTCCAGGATCTTATACGCCGCGCCATATAACCCGACGTCGTACTGACTGTGGTACAGCCGGAGAATAATGGTATCCGCGCGGAAGTAGATCAGGTTGAGCACAATCGACACAGCAATTGGTAGCGTATCCCGCAATGTCTGGCGCCAGTATGGCCAGTCAAAGCGGAGTGACAGGCGGACAAACCGCCGCACCATCAGCCAGAGCAGTAAAAAGTTGGCTAGACTACCGATGACGACAGCCACCATAATCCCCGTTAACGTACCGTGTTGATGAATCACCCACCAGGTCGCGCCCAAAAGAAATAGTCGGCCCACAAACTCCGCGCTGGTGACATAGATCATGGCCAGCCGGCTTTGAAAGACGCCGATCAGCAGCTGTGAGGCAGCGATAGCCACAAACGATCCGGTGCCAATGAGCACCGCTATTTTTTCTGGGGCGGTAAAATGGAAAATCCAGACGAGACCCGCCCCTGCCCCAAGCACCAAGAAGGCCGAAACCCAGCGCAGGGCCAGGAGGTTACCAACGACGTGGTCCGGGTCGGCGCCAGGTTTGCTGATATCGCGAATCAGGATCAGGTACAGGCCGAGATCGGCGATGACAGAAAAAATGCCCAAGTACGCCATAGCGGTGGTGTAGGCGCCGTTGCCCGCGGGGTGGAGGTAGCGCAAGATCATGGCCGCGGTGACTAAGCCAACGACTGTGCCAAGAATCTTGCCGGCAAATTGAACCATCGTGTTTCGGCCGACTGCCCGGGAAAATGCGGTGGTATCGTTCATAAAAATCTAATGGAAAATACCATTTTTTTGCTTAAAAATCAAGGTTTCTGTGCCGGGCTCTTTTTACGACTTGTCCGTGAGAAAGCCACTACTATGGTCACTGAATATTGACGGAGGGGTATTTTTGTGCTATGATACATAAAGAAGGTGGGAAAAGCGCAACGAAAGCGCTTATTTTCCGTCTTAAAAACAAAAAACAAGCAAAAATATATGTCCCAATATATCGGACAACAGAGTCATGGGAACTGGTCGATGAAAATCGTGGCGGTTGGCGTCGGACTGATGCTGGTCGCTGGCCTGGCCATGATGCTCAGCTTCAGCCACCGGGCCAATGCCGCGTTCCCACCGACGCAAAAACAGGCCTCGGCCTGGAACCTAGAATAAATACTTTCTGGTTTGCCTTAGCTCTTGACTGGCGGGTTTTGTTTTGGCACCGGGTTTAACGCTGGCGTCTGTTTTTTTTCTACCAGGTTAGTCAAGCTCAGAATTGTTTTCACTACCTGGTCCGGATTTGGCACTTGTTCAAAAATAAAGCGTTCTTTTTCTCCGGCGGTCTGGATATACACGTTCCCGTAGTGAAACATGGTCGGGAAAAATCCTTTGACTTCGCTCGTCACGTCCTGCACCCGTGATAAATCCAGTTCGGCGGTGGTGCGGTCGAACAGGCCGGTTTGCTCGATGTCAATCACCCGCTGGTCCGTGATGACAAACATATCGAGCGAGTAATCAAGCCAGAAGCCGTACAGGAGAATCCACCAGAATAAATAGTAAATGACGGCGGCCATGCTCAGGAGCGTAAAACTGAAACTGCCGCTGGCGAGTGACCAGTGGTAGGTCAGAATAAGAAAGACCACGATCGCACCGGGCACCAGCCCGAGTAAAACAAAATTGGCCAGGGTCCGCAAGAAGACGAGCCAGTGCCGATGCATGATCATCAGCGTTTTTTCGTTTGGTTGCTGGCCGGCGAACGCCGGCGGGGCAGTGATCGGCATAGCTTACTGCGGTCCGAATTGAATGGCTGGCGTCTGGACCTCGAACGTGCCGGACCAATGGACGCCGTGGAAAAGGATGACGGCACTAAAGAGAATCGCCACGATGCCAGCGATAAAAATACCGCTGGTCACGATCGTCATGTGGGTCGGCTTGCTGAACCGGAAGGCGTGATAGAGCTGAGCCAGGGCCAAGATCAACAGCAAGCCGGTAATCGTCAGGAAGGTGGTTAACAGCAGATGGCCGCTAATCATCATAAATCGAGTGTTTGATTGACTGGCGTGCCGACGGCCGGGTAGCCAAGGTGGCGGTAGGCGGCCGGCGTAGCAGTTCGGCCGCGCGGTGTGCGGGACAAGAAGCCGATCTGCAACAGGAATGGTTCATAGACATCTTCGATTGTGTCCATGTCTTCGGCCACGCCGGCGGCAATGGTGTTGAGGCCGACGGGCCCGCCCTGGAACTTATCGATGATGTACTGCAGGATGCGGCGGTCGGTCCGGTCAAGACCAAGCTCATCGATATGGAGCTGAGTGAGCGCCTCTTCCGCCAAAGGCTTGGTAATCTTTCCATCGCTTTTCACTTCGGCAAAGTCGCGAACCCGTTTCAGGAGCCGGTTGGCCACGCGGGGTGTCCGCCGGGCGCGACTAGCGATGATGTCCGCGGCACTCGATTCAAGTTGGGCTTGCAGAATATCGGCCGAGCGGCGAATAATTTCTTCCAGCTCGTCTGGTTCATAGAATTCCAGGCGATAGGCCGCCCCAAACCGGTCGCGCAGCGGTGACGACAGAAGGCTCATGCGTGTCGTCGCGCCAACCAGGGTAAAATGCGGCAGGTCGAGTCGCACCGTCCGCGCCGATGGCCCTTTACCTAAGACGATATCCAGTTGAAAGTCTTCCATGGCCGGGTAGAGCACTTCTTCCACCGCCCGGTTGAGACGGTGGATTTCATCAATGAACAAAATGTCGCCGTTTTCTAAGTTGGAAAGAATCGCCGCCAGGTCGCCGGCGCGTTCAATCGCTGGGCCGGACGTGACCCGGATTTGCGAGCCCATTTCTCGCGCCAAGATATGCGCCAGGGTCGTTTTGCCTAAACCCGGCGCGCCGTGGAGCAAGACGTGTTCGAGGGGCTGCTTCCGTTTCTTGGCTGCTTCCAGAAAAATATTCAAGTTGTCCTTGATCTGCCGCTGGCCGACATAATCCTTCAGCCGCTGGGGACGTAGGTTGACATCCCACTGCGCGTCGTCAGGTCGGCTGGCTGGAGCCACGATGCTTTCTTCTTCGGGTTGGTCCATAACCGAAGAATAGCAGATTTTGGCTTATTTTACAAGGTATTCTGGCTTTTGATCTTGACAATATCCCCAACCCATGCTAGTATCCGGGGTCACGCTCTTTGTCCGCAAAGGATGCTTTTGTGCCGAAACACCTGTGGGCACGACAAGCATGGAGAGTAATCCGCGGTAGGATAGGGTTTCGACCTTCGCCTGGCCACAGACTACTCTTCTTGCCCACAGATGTGTCAGTATAAATTATGGAGGCCCAAGATCTCCTTGGGTGCTTTTGCTCTCTACAACGCCAGAGGAGACTATGGCGACCAATAACGAAAACAAGACGCTCACCGAATATGAGCAGTTTCTGGCGGAACATCCGGACCTGCTCAATCAGGAGGAGCTTGCTCTTGGCACCGCCGAAGTCATCTTCCAACAACTCGAGCAGCAGGGCATGACCATCGAACAGCTGGCTCTCGCTGTCCGATCGACACCAACAACCCTGAAGCACGCCATGCGACTCGGCATGACCAATGAACTCAAGGGTAGAATCGCTGCGGCGCTTCGCTGCAACTGGAAGATCGAGCTCGTGCCTCGGCCCTAGCCGAATACGTCTTGCTCTTTCGGACCAAGGAGGAGGGATGCTAAAAGCCATAAGAGCCCTGGCAATAGCAAGCTTAGCGGCCTCTCTAGTATCAGTCGTAGTCGGGGCCGTCGGCTTCATCTTTTGTGCCAGTACAGCTCCCATTTACGAGTACCTGTTCTTTCTGGGAGAAGCTTGGGCCCTGGTTTCGTTCATCGTCGCGCTCGCGGTTGAGTCCTTTATTCCGCCGCTCCACGACCAAGACTTCTAGACCCAGAGACTACACAAAAACCAAGGAGGGTTCCATGTGGTATCAAGGATGTGCCATTCACAACGCGCGAGGGAAGCACAAGGTTTTCAAGCGCATCATCATCGTTCTCGCGTTCATTGTGATCATCGTTTGCGCTATCGCATGGATGATCATCACCTCGCCCTATCTTTAGGGCAAACCCAAATCGTCCCGCACCATTCTAAGAATGGTGCGGGACTCTTTTTTTATTCAGTCGGCGTGGTGTTGGTATCTGAATTCGTGTTGGTCGTTGGGGCTGGGGTTGGTTTTGGCTTGACGCCAACCTGGCAGATTACTGGTAGTGCCCGGTAGTGACTTTGAAAGACTTGTTTGTTCGTGTGTCCATCGGCGTAGGTCACGGTGTATGTGGCCGTCGCATCGGCGCCAGGGTGACCGGGCTTTTGGCATTTCTCTTCGCCAGGTTTTAAGTCGGTGGTGGAAATTGTCTGCGTCGGTGGGATGCCGGTTTTGTTGTATACTTTCGGGGTTGGCAGATCAATCGTCCGGTTGTCTTTCGTGCCGTAAAAGTCATAATACAAATCATTGCCGTCAACCCGCGTCTGGAGCAGCAGGGCGGTGGTATAGTCATTGGTGAAGCGCAAATCCGGTTTGGGTTCATAGATGGTGGCGTCGAGACCAACCGGCGGTTCGTAGTAATGAATGCGCAAACTATGATTGTGCCGCTCGACCACGGGCAGGCCGGCGCCGAGAATGGCACGGAAGAATGTGGTGGCCACCTGGCACAATCCGCCGCCGAATTCCGGAGTGATCTTGGGGCCCTTGATCACGAGTTCGGATTTCCAGCCGTGCTGGGCGTCGATCGGACCAAGCGCGGCCACGAGAGAGAACGTTTCGCCTGGTTTGATGATCAAGCCGTTGAGTTTTTCCGAACCCAGGGTCAAATTAAATCGGCGGTTGGTCGGACTGCCTTTGAAATTCGTTTTGCCTTCGGCCACCAACTCCGTAATGCCAAGAGTGTTGGCGGCCACCGTCCCGCTAATCGGTTGTTCAATATCTACGATCAGGGCAACGGTCTGAAGGCCTTGGCCAATCAAGTTCGTTTGCATCGCCGTCAGGGTTGCGTCGACGTTAACGCTTCGGCCAACCGCGCTCGTGGAAAACTCGGTAATTTTTCCATCATTAATGACGAAGCGCGAGTTCTGCGCGGCGATATCCGCTTTCTTTTTTACCTGGGCAAGATAGGCTGTAGTTTTTTTCTGGTCAAAGCCAATCAGGGTTTGACCGTTCTTATTGACGAAGCCGAGCAGGGGGCTTGTCGTTTTGCGGTCAAGTGTCCAGGAATCGCTGTCGGCAGTGAGGGTAAAGGGCGTGCGGGCCAGAATCGCCGGTACTCCAGCGTTAGCGATAGATTGGAGGTCGGCCGTCAAGGGAATAACTGGTTTCAGCGTCTGCTGGCTAATGACCACGGTTGCCGAAGAGAGCGTGCGGAGGTTTCCGACCGCCGTGCGCAGGGCTTGGTTGTAATTATTGCCGATGCCATCTTTGCTCGGCGTCACGGAGACGACACCCTTACTCGAGACGTCGATACCAGCATCGACTGCCGGCTTGTCGTCTGTAGCTAGGTGGCGTCGCAGGAGGTCGTCTAGACTAGGAGTGTCGATCGAGAAATCACCGAATTCATGCCGCCGGCCAAGCCAGCCGCTCAGTCTTTCCCTGGCTTGTCTCCAGAAAGATCCTTGGTGACCGAAGGTGTAGGCTTGGTTGGCCGCCTTGGCTGGATCAAAACCGACCAAGTCGATAATCACTTCGTCGCTGTCACTGGCGGCGCCGGAAATCGGTAAGGTGATGGTTTGCTTGGAGGATTGAAAGGTAAATCCTTTTTTTTGAAAGTCGTTCCAGCGCTGCTCGGTTTGATTCAAGGCCGTCAGGGCATCAAGGCCGCCCGTGGATTGGCCGGCGATCGTGACCGCTTTGACAATCGTGTG
>JACQBO010000064.1 GCA_016194465.1 Candidatus Kerfeldbacteria bacterium | reverse complement strand
GGGACTTATCCACGGCGAGGTACCAGCGGCCGCGGAGCTCTTTGGGGTAGGTTCTGGGGTTCATAGAGATGATAGTTAACAGGTGTTACCCATCAGTCTAGCGAGTGTCACCGCTAGGTGTTAACTGTACGCATACTTGACAGGCAGGGCGCAATGGCAGTAGCCTAGGAGAATACCTTGAAATCATACTTGGGTGTGGTGGCGGCTGATCCGCAACCAAAGTTAGTCTAAAGGTCTCCGCCGCCAGGCATGACCTAGCCACCAGCACTGCCGCGGGTTTCGCCTGCGACGCTAGCTGGTCGGCGCTTTGCCTGTTGCGTCTACACCGCCCCACCCCAAGTTTTTGCTCTTTGCACATCTCGCCCCCAGGCTCTCGTCCGTTTTCGACTCCCACCCAAAGCAAAAGGAGTTGCCTTACGTCCCTCCCTTTGGCCGTTGAAACGGCTCGCCAACTCTGGTATTTCCTCAGAATCTTTCCTTCACTCCTTTCAATCCCGGGATTAGACTCCTAGGATGAGGTACCAAGGATGAGTACTCAAGTTGCGCAACACGTCCAGACCCAAGCCCCTGAACTAACCCAGGGGCAGCCCGAACTGACCCCGGCGGAACTCGCCAGGGCCAAGCAGGTCGAGAAGTTCTGGAACAACCCTACCACCAATGGGGGGGTCCTCAACCAGTCGACCGGCGAGTTCGAGTACCGCTGCTTTCCCTGCAACACCATGAAGCCCATCGAGGACTTCTACAATCAGCGGTACGGTCACGGGATCTGTAACGACTGCGTCGACCTGTTCACGCGGTACATGCAGCAGCTCCGGCGTTCGGCCTCGCTTCCGAACCATCAGCCGCAGATGCTCCGGTACTCCGTGTACCAGAAGGAGCCCAAGAAATCCTGAGACCCGTTCTCAGACCAAGATTCATCCGAGCGCCGTGGCCCGAAACCCGGCGCTCTTTCTTTTTTGCCTTGACAATAAGATTTTCACCCGCTAGGATCGAATGATGATAGGTATGATCCCTGTCTTTACGCACTTCCGGAGCAGGAGGTCGTCATGGATCAAGGCGTGATCGTTCTTTTTGACACCCATCGTGACCGGCTGTACCAGCTGGGGCAAATGCTCACAAGTGACCGTGTGATCTCAACCTTTGACACATCCTCGGCCCTGCTGTGTCTGCAACGACAATCCGCGAAGCTGGTGTTAGCGGACTGGCGCCAGAGCGGTGGGGCGCGGATCCTCAGTCACTTGTCGCATTGGCCGAAAGATCAGCGGCCACCAGTTGTCCTGCTTGATGACCTCAGCCACCATGAACGGTATGAAAACACGGTGGGGCTAGCCTTGCAGCTCGGCGCCCTGGCCTTTATTCCCAGGCCGATCATGCGGAAAGGGTTCTGTGTCCACCTTCTGGCCGTCTTCGACTATCTGAGATTGGTGGAAGAAGAGCAGCGCCTGGCTCTCCGCCTCAGTCTCTATCGCACCACGCACTGAGCAATCCTCAGTGCTTTTTTCTTCTGTTTTTTGGCTTAATCTTGCAAAAATTATTCTGCTGTGGTACGGTGGCTGAAGTTATGCTCCGAGTCTCACTATCACGCCTTATGACCGATGTTATGACTTGGTTTGGCTTTCGCCAACGACGGTCTGCGGTTGTGTTGCGTGACGGGACTCGCCTTACCAAAGTAATGAGTTCACTCTATGTCAATTGCAACGCTGTGGGCGCTGATCGCGCTCGTGGGAATACCCGCCGGAATCTTAGCCGGTTATTTTTTACGCAAAACCTGGGCAGTTCGCGAAGCACAGTCGGCTGAATCGCGCGGCCAGGCGCTGATCGAAGAGGCCAAATCGAAAGAGCGGGAACTCCTGATCAAGGCGAAGGACCAAGCCCTGAAAGTTATTGACGACGCCAAGAAAGAAGAGTCGTCGCGCCGGGCAGAAATGACCCACCTGCAGGACCGTTTGGAGAAACGGGAATCTTTGTTCGACCAGAAAATCCTGGAGTTTGAGCAAAAGCAAAAAGAAGTTACGGATACAGCAGCTAAACTCGAGGTCCTGAAAGGCGAAGTGCTCAAAATTAAGGACGAGCAAATGCAGAAACTTGAGCGCGTGGCCGAGTTGTCACGTGAAGACGCCCAGCGCGTGCTGATGGACAACACCGAGGTGCGCATGAAGGATGAACTCTTGGCCCGGATCCGCAAACTGCAGCATGTGGGCGAAGAAGAGGTGGAGCGGGAAACAAAAAATATCCTGGCGACCGCCATGCAGCGCCTGGCGTCATCGTTTTCGGCGGAAACCACCACGACGGTGGTTGATATCCCGAACGAGGAGATGAAGGGGCGCATCATCGGCAAAGAAGGTCGGAATATTAAAGCGCTCGAAGCGCTGACTGGAGTGGAAATTGTGATTGACGACACACCAGAATCCATCGTCATTTCTGGATTTAACTTAGTCCGCCGGCATTTAGCCAAGCGGGTACTGGAAAAGCTGATGGCCGATGGCCGGATCCACCCCGGACGGATCGAAGAAACTGTCGAGCAGGTCAAGAAAGAGTTAGCGGTCGACATGAAAAAGGCCGGCGAACAGGCCGCCTATGAAGTTGGAGTGGCTGGTTTACAGCCGCAACTGGTGCAGTTGCTGGGACGTTTGAAATACCGCACGAGCTACGGTCAAAATCAGCTGCGTCATGCGGTTGAAGTTGGGCTGCTCTCTGGTCTGATCGCCGAGGAGATCGGCGCCAATGTGGCGGTGGCCAAAAAGGGTGGGTTGCTCCACGATATTGGTAAAGCCATTGACCACGAGGTTCAAGGCGGCCACCCGCAACTCGGGTATGACATCATGAAAAAGTATGGTTTGCCGGAAGAAGTCGCCTACATCGCCATCGCCCATCACGAGGAAGCGCCGAAAACATTGGAAGGAGCGATCGTTAAAGTCGCCGACGCCCTGTCTGGCGCTCGACCAGGTGCGCGTAAGGGAACCTATGAGAACTATGTGCAACGACTTGATGAACTGGAAAATGTGGCGAAGTCATTTCCGGGTATTGATCGCGCGTTCGCCATCCAGGCCGGTCGCGAAATTCGCATCTTCGTGAAGCCTGATCAAATTGATGACTATGCCGCCACCAAGCTGGCGGCTGATATCGCCAAAAAAGTCGAAGCCGACTTACAGTACCCCGGCGAAATCCGGGTGACGGTCATTCGCGAAAAGCGGATTATTGAGTATGCCCGTTGACCTCACCCCCGGCCCCTCTCCTCAATTGAGGAGAGGGGTGCCCGAAGGGCGGAGTGAGGTCAAGATTCTCTTTCTCGGCGATATCGTCGGCAAGCCAGGTCGTCAGGGTGTGCAAGCCCTCTTGCCGGCCTTGCGTCAGGAATTGAAGGCTGATATCGTCCTAGCCAATGTCGAAAACCTCGCCCACGGCAAAGGGATGACGACGAGCACACTCTCGGAAGTCATGGCGGCGGGCGTCGACATTGGCACCGGCGGCAATCACACTTTCTCCAAACCTGAGGCCAATGAATTGCTGGCCAATCCAAAATACAACTTGGTCCGGCCGGAAAACTTCGGATCGAGTTACCCCGGCCAGGGCATAAAAACCTTTACAGTTGGCCAAAAAACAGTCATGGTGATAAACTTATTGGGCCAACATGGCATGCCCTTTGAACCTGTGGAAAGTCCATTTAAGGTCATGGAGCGATGGCTCGGCGAAACACATGAGATATCAGACGCGATCATCGTTGATCTCCACGCCGAAGCCACGAGCGAGAAAGTAGCCATGGGTTGGTATCTGGACGGGAAGGTCAGCCTGGTGGTCGGCACGCACACGCATGTGCCAACCGCTGACGCCCGCATCTTGCCTCAGGGCACGGCGTTCGTCACCGACCTCGGCATGACCGGCCTGCGGGATTCGTCGCTCGGCGTCGACAAAAACATGGCTCTGGAACGTTTCCTGAATGGTCAAGTAGTCGCTTTCGACATTCCGGAACATGGCCTCGTAGCGCTCAACGGTGTCCTCGTGAAAATCAATCATGGTAAAGCCACGAGCATCGAGCGTATCTACCGCGAAGTCGAAGTCTAAAGTATATTTTTTATCAATCATAACGTACCCGGCACACGGGTCTGATAAAGGGGGTGAGAGTATGAATAAAGTTGAACTATCGGAAAAATTGGCAGAGAAAATCGGCGTCACCAAGAAACAAGCCGAGGATATGTTGAACGCGTTTGAGGAAATCGTCACCGGCACTCTCAAAGAGAATGGCGAAGTGACCCTGACTGGCTTCGGCACCTTCATGGCCAAGCGCCGCGAAGCACGCATGGGCGTCAATCCGCAAAAACCGGGCGAGAAGATCCAGATCCCCGCCGTGACCGTTCCGAAATTTAAAGCCGGCAAGTCACTGAAGGACGCATTAAAAATTGCCGGTAACGCCGCTAACCCAGCCCCCGCGGCTCCCGCGACACCAGTCACTCCTTCAGAACCAGCCACCCCGGCTGCCCCGATGATGTAATAAGTTTTCACTGCCTGAGCCTGTCGAAGGCCATAGGGCAGCAAACCCTTCGATGGCACTCAGGGGCTGAATACAAAAAAGAACGCCCTGGCCAAAGTGCCGGGGTGTTTTGAAGACGTCTAATTGTACAACTCCTTGTTTTCGAACCTGACCAGCGCTGTCACCACTGCCTGTTTTGTTAAATCTTTCCGTGGCATTTTTCCTTTGGTCAACAAACCGATGGCACCTTCATAAGAACCAAGTTTAGGGTTGGTGGTCAGGCCGACCCGGTGG
>JACQBO010000063.1 GCA_016194465.1 Candidatus Kerfeldbacteria bacterium | reverse complement strand
ATATTTTTGGCCAAGGAAAAATAAGCCGCAGCTGCCCCCCTACTATCAAGGCCTACTGAACCGTGATGTTCGTGTTGGCTGTGTTATTCTTAAAATCGCTGGCATACGGCTCCGAAAACGGACTGATGCTGATTTGAACTTTATGTGACCCGGTCGCGCTGGGCGTCCAGGAAAACTGAATTTTTTGGCTCTGGCCAGCATGAAAATCAACATTTTTTGAAGTAACCTTCGTCCCGTCAATATCGAGCTCAACTGGCACCTGGCTGTTGTCGACCGTTCCGGCGCTTTTCAGCGTGGCAGACACGGTTGCTGCTTGGCCGACTTTTGGGCTGGTCGGCTGTACCAGTACGGTGCCATCAACGAGAAGATCATTTGTAGCTTGAACTTCCGCCGTACCACCGATGTCAACTATCGCGCCGGACAATAGGGTGCCCTGCCCCTCGAATTCATAAAAACCATCGGGTCCCTCGGCCGTCAGAGCGCCAACAAAGATGCCGTCATTGGCGGCACCATCGGCGTGCTGACCATCATCATATATCGGAACTGAAATGGTTGTTTTTTTCGGGGTCTGCGCTCGGACCTGCCAGTTAATCTTGGACACTGCCGTTTGTCCATGAACATAGAAAACCCGAACATAGATCGTGTCACCGGGTTTTGAGAGAAATGAATACTGCGGGTCGGAGGTGGCGCTCAACGCCTCGAGGTGGACCTGATCCGCCGTCGGTGGCAGTTGCGCGCCGACCATGAAATCGTCGTTGGCCGTAAGCTTCGATCCGTCAATCGTTACCGACCAGGTGCCGCCGGCCGGATGGTTATAGGAGACCGCTCCGATCCCCAGGGTTGCGTCGATCTCGTAGTTGACATTTGGATCTTGGGTCGAGTTCGGCGCGATTGTTTTCCCGTCCGGCGACTTAAAAACGATGGCAGATTTCCCCCCGGTCAGAATGGTCAATTGGGAGGCTTCGGGAACAACAAAAGTTTTAGTTAATTTTTGACCGGGCTTGATCGTGCCCGATGGACCCACGATTGATGTTCCATACTGGCCGGGCTTCAGGTTCGGCACGGCGAGTTTCACCGTGTAGGCAGAAGACGACGCAGAGGCGGTCGCGGAAGTCGCGCTGGCAAATAAATCAAGGTTTTTGAGATCGGCTTGGCTACTTGTATTGGTCGCCGGAGCAGCCAGATTCGTATTGGCCGGATTGGCATTGCCCGTATTTACGTTGGCGTTAGCACCAAGCGCGACGGGAGAAAGATTCGCCGCGGAGTTAGATGAACGCGTATTGGTCGGACTGCTCGGCTTGGACTGAAGTATCTTGTAGGAAGAATATCCTGTTCCCCCGATGACAACAACAATTGTGGCGACGATCAACGAGTTGATAACCTTTGGGTTCATACAAGAAAAGTATAGCACAAAGCAGTCGCGCCGACCAGGACTTTACCCTTGTTGGGTTAGGGTGTCAAGAAGAAATCAAAGTAATAATAAAAAACAATTTTCCACTGACTTGCTTCTTTGTTGCTTAAGAGTAAGCTGACTGTATGGAAACAAACTTGCCGCCAGAAAATAAGAAACCGCCATTGCTGTTTAGACGCCACGTTTCTTTTTCGTGGATTGCTATTCTTCTTGGAGTCATTATCATCGCTTATGGCATCGGGATTGCCATACACTACGGTGATAAGCTCGGGGCTCCAGGTGGATATTTAGTCATGGATATCGTATCGGTTGGGGTCTATCTAATTTTACTAAGCGGAGCGTTTCGGGCCATCCGATGGGTGCTAAGGAAAAGAGGAAAATTTACTCAAAAACGATTGTGGCTTTTCTTTTTTTTGGCAATCGGGGTTGGCATCGGACTGTTGAATCTTTGGGGTTGGTACGATACATACAAATTTAACAAAAAAGAAAGTATTGTCCCTGTCGTTACTCTTATCGAACCGCGCGCTAATGCTGAACTAACAAATCCGATCCACTTGTCTGCAACCGCCAGTGGTATCAATGCTTTTGGCCTTCCGCAATACGTTATTAAGGACGCTGTTGGCACCGATGTCCTTATTCATTTAGGGTCAGAGCCCCAAGGTAACTCCCTCGATGTGACATTACCCCCAGGCTCATATACTGTCCAAGCTGGAGTAAATAGCACGATTGAAAAACCGTTTGTCACTACTGATCCGGTCACTATTCAGATATTGCCCTCACCAGGACCGACGGTTGCATTAACCGTTACGGATGGCTACAAAAGCAGGCTCCAGCCTTTCAACGCGCCCAAAATTCCCCTTGTCAACGGTGACACGGTCCCCCAACAGTTCTAAGAAGATAGCGGGATGACGGCCATCAATAGTTTTTACTTTCGTGCCGATATTGCTGGAAGTAATGTTGTAAAAGTTGAGTTTCATATTAACCACTCAAACCTCATCGAGGTGGGTATTCGCGAACCTGACGGTTCATACCTGCTGGATAGTGGTTTAAGCAGTGAAATTATCGGTCCAGTCGAGATCCGGGCTTGGGCTTATGCTGAAAATGGAGAGATTGGTTTTTCCCAGCCATTAAAAATAAACATAGTACATACTATATAGTGCTTGGGTTAACCGCAATCGGTCTTTTTACTTAAATAACTTAGCGGCCCGCGAAAGCGGGCCGCTTGATTAGTTATTTCTTCTCCTCCACCACTTCCCCTTCCACGGCGCCTTTGTCGGCACCGGCCTGCCCGGCGGAGCCGGGTCCGGCTTCGCCGGAGGGCCCTTGAGGGCCATTTTGGGCCTTAGAAGCAGCCTCGTTCATCGCTTGGCCGATCTTTTGCATTGACTCGGATAGGGCCTTGGAAGCCGTTTCTATGGCTTCTTTCGAGTCAGCATCTTTGACCTTTTTCAAGTCATTAATCTTGGCTTCGACGTCGGCCCGGACGTCTCCCGGAACTTTATCGCCGGCGTCTTTCAGCGCCTTTTCGGCGGTGTAGACGAGCTGTTCGGCCAGGTTGCGCGCTTCGATCACTTCCTTTTTCTTCGTGTCTTCAACCGCGTGCAGCTCGGCGTCTTTGCGGAGCTTCTCGACTTCGTCTTTTGACAGTCCAGTTGACCCTTGAATGGTAATGGACTGTTCTTTACCGCTCGTCTTGTCTTTGGCTTTGACGTTCAAGATGCCGTTGGCGTCGATGTCAAACGTGACTTCAACTTGCGGCGTGCCGCGGGGAGCCGGCGGAATGCCGTCGAGAATAAACTTGCCAAGCGCTTTGTTGTCGCTCGCCATCGGTCGTTCACCTTGCAAGACATGAATTTCTACCTGGGTTTGGTTGTCCGCGGCCGTGGAGAACACTTGTGACTTCGAAGTCGGAATAGTCGTGTTGCGATCGATCAGTGGGGTGGAAACACCGCCAAGCGTTTCTAATCCAAGCGTCAGCGGTGTCACATCAAGCAGCAAAACATCTTTGACTTCGCCCTGGAGCACACCAGCCTGAACCGCGGCGCCGACCGCCACGACTTCGTCTGGGTTGACCGAAACGTTCGGTTTCTTGCCAAAGAACTTTTCGACGGTGCTTTGGACCAGCGGCATGCGGGTCATCCCACCAACCAGAATCACTTCGTTGATGTCTGAGGGTTTCAGTCCCGCGTCGTCAAGTGCTTTCTGGGTTGGGCCGAGCGTTTGCTGCACCAGGTCGCCGACCAGGTTTTCTAATTGGGCGCGGGTAAACTTTTTGACAAAGTGAACCGGACCAGCCGAGCCTTGCGAGATAAACGGCAGGTTGATTTCCGTTTCCATCGAGGTAGACAACTCGTGCTTGGCTTTTTCCGCGGCTTCTTTCAGGCGTTGCAGCGCCATCTGGTCAGTACCAAGATCAATCCCCTGTTCTTTCTTAAACTCATCAAGCATCCAGTGAATAATCTTTTGGTCAAAGTCATCGCCCCCAAGGTGGGTGTCACCATTGGTTGATTTCACTTCAACTGTGTCTGAGGAAACTTCCAGAATCGACACATCGAACGTTCCGCCGCCAAGGTCATAAACGGCGATCTTTTCGTCTTTCTTCTTGTTAAAACCATAGGCCAGAGCGGCCGCGGTCGGCTCGTTAATAATTCGTTTCACATCGAAACCAGCAATCCGGCCGGCATCTTTGGTCGCTTGGCGCTGGGCATCATCGAAGTACGCTGGGACGGTAATGACTGCTTCGGTAATTTTTTCACCGAGCTTGGCTTCGGCATCGGCTTTCAGTTTCTGCAGAACCATGGCCGAGATTTCCTGCGGCGTGTAGTCTTTATCGCCCATGGTGATTTTCACGCCTTCGCCGGAATGCGCAATTTTGAACGGCAAAACTTTAACGTCGCGCTGGACTTCCGCGTCGTCCCAGCGGCGGCCGATCAGCCGCTTGATGGAATACAAGGTGTTGGTCGGGTTGACGACGGCTTGGCGCTTGGCCACTTGGCCGACCAGGCGCTCACCGGTTTTGGAGACCGCGACAATGGACGGCGTGGTCCGCGCGCCTTCCGCGTTTTCTAAGACTTTCGGTTCGCCGCCTTCGATCACGGCCATAGCCGAGTTGGTGGTCCCGAGGTCAATTCCTAAGATTTTTGGCATAGAGTTAAACTTACTTTGAGAAATAAATGAATTAATGTTTGGAAAAAAGATGCGATGGTTTTTGTTCTAGTAGTTCGTGGAACGCTAGTACGTCGTCAGTAGAAAGTACTTCGCGGGTATCCGATTCCATGACTTCTTCCGCGCTCAGGTCGGTCAGCAGGCCTTGCGCAGTTAACCCAGTTTGGCCCATCGACAGGATGGACAGGACGGCGCTACCGCAGGTGCCACAGTCAATATAGGTCAGGAAACGCTGGTCGCTTTCGCCCAGGATTTTCATCCGCTGGAAGTCGAAGGCGCTCGAGCACATGGGACACCGGACATTGAGCCGGAGCAGGTTGTTATGGAATGGGGTGGGAAGAGCCATAGTGTTTTCTTCAGGTGAGCAGCCCCCATGCTCGGAGCTGAGCTGCTCGCCCGGAGAGTCCACCTCCCTCTGTCCTTCGGACATCTCCCTCCTGAATTCAGGAGGGAGAAACGGCGAAGCCGAGAGGGAGGTGAATTATTCGGCTTTCACGGTTATTTTCCGCGGCTTCGCCTCGTCCGCCTTGGGGATCGAGATTTTGAGAATGCCGTCTTTGTAGGTGGCGCTGGCCTTGTCGCCGGTCACGGCTTTGGGCAAGGCGATCGCCCGGTAGAAAGCGCCGGAACGGACTTCTTTGCGGTAATAGTTCTTGTCGTCCACTTCGGACTTGTGCTCAGCCGTGCCGGAAATTTTCAGGATATTGTCCTCGATTTCGATGCTGACTTTGGCCGGGTCAATGCCAGCCAGCGGCGCTTCCACTACGACCTGGTCTTTATCTTCGTAGATATCGACCGCGGGGCTCATGGCCCGATGAGTGAACATAGGGGCCCAATCATCCGTCAGCATGCGGTCCATTTCATCGACCACATCGACCGGGGACCATTTGATGATTGCCATAGGGTTGGGGGTTAGTTAATTAGTTAGTTAGTTGGTTGGTTTATTAGCACTTCCGAATTAACTAATCAACCAATTAACCAACACTTATTCCGCCACTACGACCTGGGCTGGAGTCAGGACCTTGTCACCGAGCATGAATCCACTTTTTACTTCTTCGACAACCGTGTCGCTGGCTACGCCCTCTTGTTTCACTTTGGACACAGCGTGGTGCTTGTGCGCGTCGAAGGCCTCGCCGACGGTTTGGATTGGTTCAATGCCCATGGTTTTTAAGGTGTCTTCAAATTGCTTTTGGATGTGGATAATCCCTTTGACCCATTCCTGCGTTTTCTGCTCTTCGGGAATATGCGATTCGGCTCGTTTCAGGTTGTCATAGATCGGCAGGATTTCCATGACCACGGCCGCTTGGGAAAATTTGATAATGTCGTCCTTTTCTTTTTCCATCTGCTTCTTCAGATTGAGGTAGTCAGCCTTGGCCCGCTTCCAACCTTCCAGGTGTTCTTGGACTTGCTGCTCGAGCTTAGCCACGATCGCTTCGTGCTCTGTTTGGGCAATCTGCTGGTCGTCCATACGGCGGTTGTTAGCTTAAGGAGTGAAGAAGCGATTGGGCATAGCGGACCATGGCCACATGCTCGTCGTAATCTTGGCGCATCGGGCCGAGGATGCCGATGACGCCAGCATGGTCAGGCGTGGCGTAGCGAGTAATGATCGCGCCGCAGTCGCGGCCAAATGGATTGGCCTTGCCGATCAGGATCTGGACATTGTTATCGGCGCGTTCAAACATTTGGGCCATGACGTCATCGAGGTGGTCGACCAGGCGGGAGAAATGCTGCATGACATCGACGTCTTCGAATTCCGGCTGGGCAAAAATATTGGATAGGCCCGTATAAAATGTATCGGATTTGCCGAAGCTGACAATGACGGACTCCTGAACCAGTTCGGCCATGGTTTTGGCTAACTGCCGTAATAAATCAGTCTGTGATTCGCGATGGGACTCTACTACTGCTGACAACAGATCGCGCTCTTTCTTACTGAGATCGTCGTTTTTCAGGACATGGTCGATATACCATTGCCAGCCTTGATCGGTCGGAATGCGGCCGGCCGATGTGTGTGGCTGGTGCAGATATCCGGCGTCTTCCAAGGCCATGAGGTCGTTCCGGACTGTGGCCGGCGATAATTCCAGGTTTTCGCCCCCGACTAAGGCATTCGAGCTGACCGGCTTGGCCAGTTCAATATATTCGCGGATGAGCGCGGCCAGGAGGTCTTTTTGGCGGGTGGAAATAGGCGTGTTCATGGATTAGTCCCGTTAGAGTTGGGACGAAATTATCATCGGGTGTTAAGGCGCTTCGTCAGATAACCCCGCTGTTATTTGGGAAACTATAGTTTTTCCCATCTCTAACGGGATTAGCAGTCTCGACTCGAGAGTGCTAATTTGTATTATACTGGCCTATTTTATTATGTCAAGGTCGGGGGCAGAGGTTTTGCTTAATTACCACTACCCCTAACCCCTCCTCAAGACCTCTCTTTCCCCACTTTGCGGGGTGGCCCTCCTTGCCAGAAGGAGGGCGAGTGAGGAGGGGAACCGCTCCCCTGTTTTTGGTGTCAACTCCCCCTCCTTATCTAAGAGCCTGTCCCGAGCTTGTCTCGGGAAGGGGTTGGGGGTGGTTATAATCAGCATTGACAAAACTCCCCATAGGGATAAGGTCGGCATACCTGTGCTATCTCCAAACCGGAGCATTGGTCGCAGAGGCTCTTTCAAGGAGGGTCGCATGACCAGAAGTAATGTCTGGATCTTTGCCGCCTTGCTCATCTGTGTTCAGGTGGGCATCCAGCAAATGTTTCAGAAACATTGGATCGGCATTCCCTTCTTCATCGCGGCCGTTGTGCTGTTCAAGATTGCGAACAAGCGCATCGGCTAGATATAACTTTTTTTGAACCGCAAAGGTTCCGCCGCCACGCGTTACAAGGCCGTGCCCCCTGCTCCCTTTAAGGGAAGTCTGACGTTAAGGGGTTTTTGGTTTTTTAAAAACTTGTTTATACACTTCCTCAATCCGATCCACCACCTTCGGCCAGGCATAGGTCAGCGATTTTTTTCGCCCGGCTTCACCCATCTGTTTGCGCTTGGCGGGATCATTGGCCAGTTCGATAAT
>JACQBO010000062.1 GCA_016194465.1 Candidatus Kerfeldbacteria bacterium | reverse complement strand
CCGCCACCCCCAGAGCAGAAGACCGAGAAATCGGACAATGGCCGAATACATAGAATTACATCATCAACCTTCAGGTTGTTGCGAATAGGGCTTGCCACAGAGCTGGCTAATGGCGACCATGATCTGGCCGGTGACAGTATATAACAGATGGCGGTCTTCCGGTAACTCCTCATGTTTGGGAAAGACCCCGACCGGGACCACTGGCAGTCCGCTCATCAGCGCCAGGCGGGCCGCCCCCGTTCTGCCTGGCCGGAGAGCGGGTTCGGGGTTACTGTTGCCTTCGGGGAAAATGACGGCCGGATGACCAGCCCGTAAATATCCCAGCGTGACTTCGAGCACCCGCCGCCGTTCGTACTCCGCGATGGGGATACCACCGAGAAAATGGTATTTGCCTGTCTGGGCGATAAACCGCAAGGACTTTCTAATCGAACGGTAGAGGGCGCCGCCGATGATCCCGGAGTCGATCCAGCTTTGGTGGTTGGCGACAATAATGAAGCCGCCCTCGGACGGCAAGTGCTCGCGGCCTTCGATCCGCCGGATTCTCGCCCGGAGGAGTGGCAGCAATGTCAAGTTCAAGACATGATACGGTCGGGCCATAGAATCCTGGCAGTATATCACTTTGACCAGCCTGTGTCTTAGGAGTTCTGACCTATTTTGTCCTTGACTTTCACGCCAAGAGCACGTACGGTACCGACAATAGTTTCGTACATTACTCAACTCTACCCTGAAAGGAGCCGATCATGAAGGGTATTATTCTGGCCGGCGGCACTGGTAGCCGACTTGGCCATCTCACCCGGGTGACCAACAAGCACCTGCTGCCCGTCTTTGACCGACCGATGATTTACTTTCCGATCCAAACGCTGGTCCGGGCCGGGATCAAAGACATCATGATCGTTTCCGGGAAAGAACATGCCGGGGACTTTCTCACCCTGCTCCGATCCGGCCGCGACGTTGGCGCCCGGTTCCAGTACGGCGTCCAGGAACGGGCCGGCGGGATTGCCGAGGCCCTCGGCTTGTGCGAGGACTTCGCCGACCGCGGCCCGGTCATCGTCATCCTTGGCGACAATATCATCACCGACGATATCACGCCGGCGATTGAGCGGTTCCGGGCGGCCGCGTCGGGCGGGTTGATCTTCCTGAAGGAAGTTGACCACCCCGAAGCTTTCGGCGTTCCGGTGTTTCAGGGCGACCCGCGGACCCGGATCATCGCCATCGAAGAGAAGCCGGCCAAGCCGAAGTCTCGCTTTGCGGTCATCGGTCTCTACGGGTACGACGGCCAGGTCTGGGACATGATCAAGACGCTCAAGCCTTCCGGCCGCGGCGAGCTCGAGATCACCGATGTCAACAACTTCTACCTCGCCCAGGGAGCGATGGAGCACCATTTCCTCGACGGATACTGGGGCGACTGCGGTGAGTCCTTCGAGAGCCTGCTGGCGGCGGCCAACATTGTAGCAGACATGGCTAAACGTCCTTTGGCTAAAGCCTAACTTCGTACCAGGCCCATCACCAGGATGGGCTTTTTTCTTGACAAAGGCGGTATTTCCGATATACTGTATCTTGGCTTCGGCAATTTCATATCGTACGTTCACCAGAGACCCCGAGGAGGAGCAATGGCTGGTATTGTGGTTTTTGTTTGTCCCCAAGGGAAGGTTCGAGTCATGGTCGCTACGGGCGTTACAAGTCTGGCCGAGGCTCAAGCGTTCGCACTCGATGATGACGAGCGAGGCGTGGATTTTTACCAGTTGAACTCGGAAGGCCTCGAACGGGTTGTGGCCGAACTTTGGGGCGAGAGTTCGACGCCGCACTACAGCTATCCCTATCTGTCGAAGCTGGAAGTTTTTGGCTGGATTTTTGACGCCGGCCGACGGTTCCAGAAGGCTCATCCGGAGGTCGAGATTGATCCTCCTGATGTGCAGCGATGAATAAATCAAAGCAGCGACTGCTCTGCAGTCGCTGCTTTTCTTTTTGCCGGATTCGGTGGTCACCTGAATTGACAAAATTTTCAATCCGTGCTACATTTCCGCGTTCGATCGGATGGTCGAGCCCTTCGTTTCGGCGGAGCAGGGTGACGCGCACCGTACAAAACGCGATTTGTCCTTTCTAGGAGGTGCCGGATGGCATGGACCGAAAGCGCTATCATCAATGGGCCGTCGAAGTGGGATCTGATGCTGTCTCTTTTTGACAGCAAGACGGGCCATGAGCACGAGGTTCAATTCCAGCTCGAAGTTGGCGTGACCATGCACGTTTTTCTCAGTTCGGTCGAGCGAGAAGACGGCAGTGCGGAGAGCTGGAACTTCCAGGGCTGGAGCACTGGTTATTCTACGGCTCGTGTCATGTGGAAGCAGCACCAGCACGTCCGTGGTTACTTCAACACGCTGCGTCGGAAGGGACATTTTCGTCTCGTCAGTAAATAAGTTTAAGCGGCGATCGCGAGGCGATCGCCGCTCTTTTTTATCCCCTCCTCTGACGAGGAGGGGTGTCCAGCCCCACTCCTTCGGGAGTGGGGCTGGACGGGTGGTCTAAACAAACAACGCCGCCAAAACTAGGGTCAGCCTCGCTAGCAATTTAATCAATGTGTGCCCTGATGTATCGGAAGTTACAATTGACTTATGAACTCTTCAGTGATAAGTTGGGGGCATGAAACTTTTTTTGAGCTCTTTTTACCTCTGGGGGGTCTATGCTACTGCTCCTTGGCTTACGGGACGATGCCGATCAGATTACCGTGACTATCACGAAAGTCGGCGACCCAAGAAACTTGTCCAAGGAAATTGAAGAGACGGTGGAGATTTACACGGCTCCGGGCTCGGGTTTTAAGGAAATTATCTTTACCATTCCGGTCCCTTCAATCCCGCCGATAGAATCTGGTGGGCTTGACTCAGACTATTTCATCAATGCTTTTCTTGATGGAATTGCCGAGCTCTGTCGACCTGGTGTTCCTGGCGAAGGGACATTCGGCGATACCATCGATTTGCTTCTTACGAAGGCGTTCGAAATGGGACGGGATTTCGAACGGAAAAAAGCATCCGAATAAATCCCAGAATTAATACAGGGGCGCCAGAACGAAAGTCAGTATGGACAGCAACTTGATCAAGCCATAACAGTTCCTCCTGTATCCTTGAATTTTCTACGAACCTGCGCTAGCATCTCTGCGAGGGAGCACCTTCAACCAAGGGGGTTCACGATGTTGCTTCTTCCTCATGCCACGCTCCCGTTCGGACGGAAGCATAGCTGCCAGCAAGATCGGATCGAACAGGTTGTCTCTCGCCGCCGTGACACCATTCAGGATCAACAAGCGTTCATCGAAATGATGAAATGTCCCTCATGTGCTGCGTTGGCCGAGGTGTTCCTTCTTCGCGAAGAAAAAACCGCCCGCAAGTAGCGAGCGGTCTTTTTTTGTGCTTCTTACACAAACAGCGCGGCGAGAACTAGTGTTAGCGTCGACAACAGTTTGATCAGCACATGCGTATTGCTGATGTTAAGTGGGGTTGACACAAGGCTGAAACTTTTGTACAACTCCCGTATCATGCATCGCGTCCGTAACCGAGTGTACGAGCTGCGCCAGGCCAAGAGCATTCGCCAAGAAGATTTGGCCCACCACGTTGGCGTCACCCGCCAAACCATCATTGCCATCGAAGGCGGAAACTACACGCCGTCAGTGGCCCTGGCTTTGCGGATCGCCCATTTTTTTAAAAAACATGTTGACGAGGTCTTCTATTTTTAACGCTGCTCTATCATGAGTGAGTTAATCGCGTCAGTCATTATTCTGCTGATTCTCGGCGGCTTGACGATTCCGCTTGGGCCCATGCCCGAACCGGTGTTGATGGGTTCGCTGGGCGCTTTGGCCGCCGCCTTCATTGCCTTATTCGGTCTGGCCTGGCGCGAACGGCCGCGGGATGAGCGGGAAGAATACCACCGGGCTCTGGCTGGTCGATTGGCGTTTCTGGCCGGATCAGGTGCACTTGTTACTGCTATCATCGTCCAAAGCCTTCAGCATCGCCTAGACTCGTGGCTGGTCGTGGCCTTAGCCACGATGCTACTGGCGAAGGTTGTCGGCCTGATCTATGGTCGAATGAAGTTGTAGGAGGCTGGTACTATTGTAAAGTTAACTTGACATCCGTATTGCAGGCGGTACAATACCATGTACAGTCAACTTTACATTGGAAGGAGGTGAACATACATGGGTTCTCTCTCACGTGTACGCCAACGCCTAGGCTTAGCCGTGCTGAGCCTAGCGGTAGTCAGCGCCTTAGCCCTGCCAGTCAAAGCGGCCACGCCGATTTTTACCACCATTTGGTACAACGGTCAGGTGGTTAGGACGATCCTACCGCCCTCGGCCATGCCCAAAGATGGCACGGATCCGTTCTACATGGTGCCGGGCACTGGTGGTGTAGCTGCAGTGGCGCCGGGGTCAACGGGCTATCATGGCGGCCACTGGAAAGTCTATGTCGTCAGTTGGCATGTCGCCCAGTATCCGTTGAGGTCCGAAGCGGCCATCTGGGCCGCTGCCGGGGCCGGTGATGTAACCGTCACGCGCAACGCCGCATTGGACTTCCTCTGTCCGATTCAGCCGTAAGTGGCCGGCAACAAAAAACACTGTCCGCGGGGCAGTGTTTTTGATTATCAAAAGAATATTGTAAGTACACAACGCCGCTAGCACAAAGGTCAACCTCGAAAGCAGTTTTATCAACACATGCAGCGACCCGGCACCACTCGCCTGCTGGCTCGGATGTCGGGCGGGGCGAGGTTAGACGAAGAGCGCGGCGAGAACTAGTGTCAGCGTCGACAACAGCTTGATCAAGACATGCAGACTCGGCCCGGCCGTGTCTTTGAACGGATCGCCGACTGTGTCGCCGATGACTGCGGCGGCATGGGCCATCGATTTTTTACCTTGCACTACACCTTTCGAGTCTTTAAATTTGCCGGACTCGATGAATTTTTTAGCGTTATCCCAAGCTCCGCCAGCGTTGTTCATCACCAGGGCCATAATGACCCCGGCGATGGTGCCGACCATCAGCATCCCGGCCGCCGCTTCGGCTCGGAGGATGACCCCAACCAGAATCGGCACGGCAATGGCAATCACGCCAGGCAAGATCATAGCCCGCAGGGCACCCTTCGTCGTGATGTCCACGGCCTGGCCGTAGTCCGGCTGGTCAGTGCCCTGCATAATGCCTGGTTTTTCCCGGAACTGCCGACGGACTTCCTCGACAATCGAGCCCGCGGTTTTGCCCACGGCGCGCATGGCCAAGCTCGAGAATAAGAAGACCAGCATGGCGCCGATAAATCCGCCGATGAAGACTTTGATGTTCGCCAAGTCGACATGGACGAGATGGACTTCCGTCAGGTATGCCGAGAATAAGAGAAATGCAGCTAACGCGGCCGAACCAACGGCGTAGCCTTTGGTTAACGCCTTGGTCGTGTTGCCCACGCTATCGAGCCGGTCAGTGATCGCTCGAGTTTCTTCAGACCCATTCGACATTTCTACAATCCCGCCGGCGTTGTCCGTAATCGGACCAAACGTGTCCATGGCCAAGATGTACATCGAGGACATGAGCATGCCAATCGTGGCCACGGCCGTGCCATATAATCCGCCATGCGCCAGTCCCGAATGAGCCCCAAGGGTAAACGACCCCCAGAGGGCTAAAGAAATCGCGATGACTGGCAAGGCTACGTTTTCATAGCCAACAGCGAGGCCAGCGATGATATTCGTGGCGGCGCTGGCTTCCGAGGCCCGGGCGATTTCTTTGACCGGGCGGTATTTGTGATCGGTATAGTACTGGGTCAGCAAGAGAAAGACAATGCCCATACCCATACCGATCAAGCCCGCCCCAAAAAACCAGAGATAGTGGTCGCCAAGCATCAACTTGGTCAGCCCGAAGAAGGCAGCGGCACCGAGTACAGTCGTGAGATAGTAGCCACGATTGAGGGCGCTCATCGGATCCTGGTGTTCCTTGGCCTTGACGGTGAAAATGGCAATGATTGAGGCAATCATGCCGAGGGCTTGGACCACCAGCGGGAAAATAATCCCGTTCACACCAAAAGCGGGGAATAGGGCGACGCCCAGGATCATGGCCCCGATGTTTTCGGCGGCCGTCGATTCAAACAAGTCGGCGCCCCGACCGGCACAATCGCCGACATTATCACCAACCAGGTCGGCAATGACCGCCGGGTTGCGCGGGTCATCTTCGGGAATACCCGCCTCAACTTTTCCCACCAAGTCGGCACCCACATCAGCCGCCTTGGTATAAAT
>JACQBO010000061.1 GCA_016194465.1 Candidatus Kerfeldbacteria bacterium | reverse complement strand
CACGCTGGGATATTTACGGGCTGGTCATCCGGCCGTCATTTTCCCCGAAGGCAACAGTAACCCCGAACCCGCTCTCCGGCCAGGCAGAACGGGGGCGGCCCGCCTGGCGCTGATGAGCGGACTGCCAGTGGTCCCGGTCGGTATTCTGGGGACAGAGGGCGTTTCTTTGTCTGCTTCCTGGCGCTGGTTTTGGGCCTGGTGGCGGCCGTGCCGGGTGAAAATCGGAGCGCCGATGGTCTTTCCCAAACATGAGGAATTACCGGAAGACCGCCATCTGTTATATACTATCACTGGCACAATCATGGCCGCCATTAGCCAGCTCTGTGGCAAGCCCTATTCGCAACAACCTGAAGGTTGATGATGTAATTCTATGTATTCGGCCATTGTCCGATTTCTCGGTCTTCTGCTCTGGGGGTGGCGGGTGAAAATCATCGGGGCTGAGCATCTGCCAGCCCAAGGCCCGTATCTACTCGTCGGGAATCACACGAGTTACTTTGATGCGCCATCGTTGTCCGTGGCTCTCCTGCGGACCCGGAATATTCAGCCGATGTTCCTGACCAAGCCGACCGTGGCGGGCTGGTGGTCGAGGGTCATGGGCCAGGCCGGACTTCGGGCGATCGGCATGCTGGCCATCGATCCGCGCGACCGTAAAAAAATCCTCGACTCGGCGATCGCCTATCTTCGCACCGGCGGCGTGATCGGCATTTTTCCCGAGGGCACAAGAAATAAGCCCAGCATCAATCCTGATTGGCGCGCCGTCATGCTGAAAGGAAAGACTGGCGCCGCCCGCCTGCTCCTCGCCACGCAGGTGCCGGTTATCCCGGTGGCGATCAAGAATGTACCCGGCTTTAGTTTTGGCCAAATGTTCTTAAACGTATTTGCCTTTTGGCGGCGCGTCACGCTGACGTTTGGTCCACCCCTGCGGTTCGGGACCATGCCAAGCGGGGAGCCGCCGAAGGAAGAACTGGAAGGCCTGACGCGAACTATGATGACCGCGGTCGGCCGGATGAGCGGACAGGATTATCCCTATTGATGACTCCTTCTCTTGACCCCCTTAGAGGTGGATTGACTGTTATTATTGGAGAAAGGAAGATTTTAGACTAAAAATGCATCATTCCACAGTTCCTGCTCATCCCACCTCTAACGGGGTTGACATAGGCCGTCTTTTTGCTATCCTCTACTCATGACATCTTGGTGGCCGAAAGGATTTCAGGGATTTATGTCGCGGTATATTACGTCCGAACAGTTCGAAGGAGGTATTGCTTCAATCCGCCAGGACATTCGAGACTTTATCCAGCATTTTAACAAAACGCTCGGCACCCAAGATGAGAAAATAAACGAGGTCACTGATGATATCCGGAAAGTGAAAGCGGCTGTCATTGACTTGTTAGGCACTGACCGGTACCTCCGCAATCTCGTGAGCGAGCTTCATGCTCATAACGTCCCGGTCGACGATCGCAAGATTTTTTCGTAACATGTAAAAAGAAAATCCCCGCCCCGCACCTATTCGCTTGGCGAAAGGTGCGGGGCGGGGAAGGGGTTACTTTTTACGGTAGCAAGTAATTACTCCGGCAGCGATAAGGATCGCAGTGTGCAGTTGAAGCTTGGTGACACATGTGCCGAATCCATCCATCGCGTTTAGGGCAAAGTTTTCGGGATGTTCAGCTAATGCATGGGTACGGATACTTTTGATGACTTGCGTGGGGCTGATGTCGTAAGCATTGAGAAGCCCGATAAGTTCGGGAACTTTATCGAACAGAACTGAATTGCAATATAGACAATCTTGGGGCGCGCAGCCGAACATCCGATTGAACTCGTGGTTGAACAAACATGCTCTGCTTGAACATTCTATTCTCCTCTCAAAGATCATTCCTCAGCTTGAGAAAACCACACTGATTCCCTCAAGGAGAGGCACAAGCCGTTTACTTGTGCCAAAGAGCATTTCTAGAATGGATCGAATGGCTTCTTGTACCAGCAAGCGAAGGAACCCTCTTTGCTGGTCCGATACCACAGCCATTTGAACCCCTCGGCGTTCTTGTGGGGCACGCGGTACCACCCACCAAGGAAGCACGAGCTGTAAGGCAGTGATTGGTCGTAAGGGAGAATCGTGTACTTGTCGGTCACGATCTCTCGTATAGTCCAGCCGTCTTCCAGGTAGTCGCATTCGACAAACTTTAGAATCCCGGATCCATCATCGTTGATCGAAACGGAAGAGTGGTGACCCAGAGGGTGTTGATTAAAAGCGATATTTCTCATCCGATGCCTCCAGTATATGGAATTGCCAAAGAACCATCATTAACGAAACAGTATACACATAGTGTATAACTTTGTCAATAGCTAATAGTTTTTTTTGACAAAACAATCAAGATAGTATATACTAAGTATACATATAGATTTTCATTCCATACGAAAATCGCCGAAATGACCAAGAAACAACTGAAAGAAACGCTTTACAATTCTCTTCGAGAGCTAGGATTGACCGACCACGAAAGCGATTTGTACGTTACTTCTCTGTCTTTAGGACCGACCACGATTTCGGCCATTGCTAAACACATGAATCTGGCCCGACCGAATGTCTATAAGCTAATCGCCGGCCTGGAAGAGCATGGATTAGCAAAGTTTTCCGAGCGCCAAAAATACACCCGGACGTTTGTGGTTGAACCACCGACAGCAGTACTAGGGCTCATCCGCAAAAAGAAGGAAAACGTCCATGAATTAGACCATGGTTTGGTGGCGGCCATGCCGGATTTACTGGGGATGTATCACCAGGGCGAAACGCCAACGAAAGTAAAGGTATTGGTGGGGCAAGGCCAATACCTAAAACTCTTTCGCGGTATTATCGAGGAAGAAAATCATGAATCAGTATTTTTCGGCTCGGCGCAGGATTTTATCGGCCTGGTAACCTGGGAGGTAGAAAACGATTGGATAAAAATGCGGCTCAAGCATGGTATTACAATGCGATCGCTGTTATTGCCCAGTGCAGCGGCCACCGAACTTCAAAAAAGCGACAAGGAACAACTCAGAGAAACCCGAGTTCTACAAAGCGCAGCTTCATTCGCGACTTCCTTTCAGCTGTTTTCCAACAAAGCAATTCTCTGGCAACCAAAAGCGCCGCTGGCGGTTCTGATCGAAGACGAGTATATTGTGCAAATGCTGAAAAGCGTGTTTGATTACATGTGGACCCAGCACAGACCTCCAGTTCAACCACTTGCCATATCATGAAACCCTCGAACCTCGTCTACCAAACAGTCAGTACCCTGGCCTATCCGCTGTTCAAACCAAAACTTCAGACGATTCAGGGCATAGAACGTCTGCCGGCCCAAGGGGGCTTTATGATCGCCGCCAACCACGTGGATTTTCTCGACGGCTTCTATATTGCCGCGGCCATCGGTTTAGCTCGAAATATTCCCGTCCACTTTCTGACCAAAACGAATAACTATTGGTGGACGACCGTGACGATTCAGATTCCGCCCGGGGATCATGCCCGGGCAGTTGACCTGGCAGTTGCGGCCCTGCGCCAAGGACAAGTGATTTGCAACTTCCCTGAAGGAGAGCGGAACCCCAGCGCCAAAATGTTGCCAGGGAAAACCGGCACGGTGCGGATGGCGCTTGAAGCCGGCGTGCCCATCATCCCGCTGGGGATTGCTTGTCGCCCAGGCCGGAATATGGGACAATCGCTGCTGTACTTGATGTCGAAAAATAACGCGGTCACAATTCGGATCGGCCGGGCGATGAACTTTTCGGACGCGACTTCGCTACATTCACCCGATACCATTCGGGAGTATACGCGACAACTAATGACGGCCATCGCCTCGCTCTGCGATAAAACAGTCTAACGTATGTATGTCAATTGGAAAAAAATCAGCCGCATGTCCCGCCAGCGGCAACGGGATCTGCACCACGTAAAGCGCCTTCGGCGCCACGTGGTTTTTTCTTCATAATTCTTTTATGTATTCAGATTGGAAACGAGTGAGTGAGATGTCGCGGGCGTCACAACGCGCATTACAAAACAAAAAACTGCGCTGGTTTTTCCGTCATCGACTTCCCTTTTCTCCCTATTATCAGGGCCTATTCGAGCGACACGGATTAAAGTTTTCCGATTTTGACTCGACCGATGATCTGCAACGTATTCCTTTAACCTCAAAAGTTGACTTGGCTCCGACTGAGGAAGACCGAGGCAAACCGCGGCAGTTTATTCTTCAGCCGGACGAACACTCCATCAAGCAATACTTTGCCAAAGACGAGCTAGCCAAAGTGGGCTGGGGTAAAATCACCAAGCAAGATGTAAAGAAAAAACTGGAGTGGGAGTTCAAACCGCTCCACATCCACTTTACCACTGGCCGGACGGCCCTGCCGACCCCGTTCACGTACTCGGCTTATGACTTACTACTGCTGCGCGAGACCGGGCGGCGCTTGTTCAATGTGGCGGATTTCTCCCGCGATAACGTTGGCCTCAACGCGTTTCCGTACTCGCCCCACTTGGGTTTTTGGCTGGCCTATTACGGCTTGTTGGAAGCAGGGCTAACGTCGCTGGCCACCGGCGGCGGAAAAGTCATGGGCACCCAAAAGATTCTGGACTCGATCGAACGGCTGAAAGTGAATGTCCTGGTGGTCATCCCGGGTTATTCCTACCACATACTCCGGCAAGCGGTTGCCCAGAAACGCGACCTGTCATCGTTAAAATATATGGTTTTTGGGGCGGAGCGGGTGTCGCCGGCGTTCCGGGACAAAGTAAAAGAACTACTCGTCCAGGTCGGCGCGCATGAGGTGAAAATCCTGGCTACCTACGCCTCGACCGAAGCCAAGACCGCCTGGATTCAATGTGCGGAACACACCGGCTACCATCTCTATCCTGATCTTGAGTTTATCGAGCTGGTTGACCCTGAGGGCAAGCGCGTACCCGATGGACAACCCGGTGAGGTGGTGTACACGGCGCTGGACTGGCGAGGCACGGTCCTCGTGCGCTACCGGACCGGTGACTTGGCCCAAGGCATTGACGACGACCCCTGCCCGAATTGCGGACGGACCGTGCCGCGGATCCGCCTCGATATCCAGCGCCGCTCGGACATGAAAGAATTTAACTTAACGAAAATAAAAGGCGAGTTGGTCAACCTCAATAATGTCTTTCCCATCATGTCCGGCATCAAAGGCTTGGACGAGTGGCAGCTCGAAGTGCGGAAGAAAAATAACGATCCGTTTGACCTGGACGAAATCGTGATCTATGGTTCGACCAGGGACGGCGCGAATTTCGCCGCCGTAAAATCAGCCAT
>JACQBO010000060.1 GCA_016194465.1 Candidatus Kerfeldbacteria bacterium | reverse complement strand
TGCTTTTCGAAGCTACGGGACGGGGTATGTTCAACTCTCCAACGCCAAATGGGTAGACTCCCAGAACCTGAAAGTTACGGCCACCCCGTGTCAAAATGGTTCGGGCAGTATCCATGTCGTGGCCAGCAACTGTGTGTCCGCTAATAGCTTCTATCTGAAGCTCGACGGCGATAGGCACGGTCCGGCGGGTGACGATTACCCAATTCCCATTACGGTCAGCAGCGACCAAACCTGCTACAATGCCTTGGCGATGTTTGAGGGATGCTTCGCCTGGCCGGAAGCCGATGGCATTCACATCGGCGGCTACATTCCTTGGCACCAAGGCACGACTGGTTTCCGGATCTATGGGGACCAGTTCCACCAAACGGTACTCAAGGAGGTGGGAGACGCGAGTGCGCTCAACCCGTATTGGTTTGAAACGGTTGTACCTGGTCCGCCACGGGCGTTCTACCAGGTCGCCGAATTAACCGCGCATGGAGAAGAGTCGCTCAGTCCCATCATCAAGTGCGGATCGCCGCCGGAGAACCTGGCGGTGCTCCGGATGACGAACCAGCGGTCCCAGTTGCAACCACCGTTTGCATCGACCTCAATCGACAAATTGCCGGACAATGATGGTAGCAGCACCGCGGCTGTGACCGATTTCGTCGTCCTTGTTCCCGACACCTTCCCGCAGTTCCAATCGGCCATCCAGCCGGTGGTCAGCGCGTGGCAGGCGTCAGGCAAAACGGTCCAGGTCTGGTCCATCAGCAAGGACCTCAACCAGGCCCGCAAACTCCTGAAGTCCATCCACGACGCGGCTGTCTCTAACGGCATCCCACCGGACAGTATGCCCCAAGTGCAAATCATCGGCGGGCCCCTGACTACCTTGGGGCCTATCTATACCGCGGATAGCACCGGCTCATGTCTGTTTGGCAACTGCGCGTCGATCCTGAACATCGCCGACTTTAATGGTGATGGGCGGGCTGACATGCCAGTGATGCAGCTGCCGGTGGATTCACTCGGCCAGTTGCAGAACGCTGATCAGACGAAACTCCAGCACATGCAGACGTACCTGCATCCGGTCGGTCCATCGCTCTTTGCTTACGGCGACATCCCGGGGTACAGTCCATTCTGCGCGCCACTCGCTGAACCGGCGGCAACCTTGCGAGGGATCGAAACCCAGGTGAATATCTTGGGTCAACCGACCATCTCGATTCGTCAAAGCCAGTTCAGCCCGGACTGCTCGAACTACGACTCGATGCAGACCCGGATGGTGGCGATGATGAACGGTGTGATTAGTAGCTCGCAGGGCATGGCGTACTACACCAACCGTTCTATCTTCGACGTCATGCTCCGGCGGGTCGATATGGCCCATCCGTTCACCATCAGCATGCTCCGGCGGCCGCAAGTGATTTGGATCAACGCTTTCGGCTGTGACATGGCCGATATTCTGCGGGTGAATCCATATGCCCCGACGCCAGCGGAACAGCTGCTCCATGCCAACCCAAACATCAACACCGCGGCGGTCAGCATCATTGGTAACCTGCGGGCGGGGTACTTGTTCGAGCACCTGGAGTATGCTCGACTGTACAATAAGAACGCCGCCTCGGGACGATTCACGACCAACGCCCAAGTCCTCCGGCAGACTCAGCAAGACCTTTGCGACGAAGGTCTGTGCGAGTACGCCCAGGGCATCGTCGGGCTGGGGTGGATCGCCGATCTGCCGGTCTATCATACCGTGGTCAGCGTCGAAGCACCGGCGCCAGGAGATCCGACGCCGCAACTCTGGCTGGGCGGCCCAAATCCGTTTTCCAGCCAGACAACGCTGCGGTACGTCGTGTCACGAACACAACCAGTCAACCTGACCGTCATCGATGTCGGGGGTCGGGCCATCAAAACCCTGGTCAACACGACCCAGCCAAATGGGGTGTACGCGATTGACTGGAATGGCACCGATAACGAAGGTCGTCGGGTGGCCAGCTCCGTGTATTTCGTCAAGCTGGCGGTCGGGAATAAATCCCGTGTCGTCAAGCTGACCCTGCTGCACTAACGACAACACGTTCTTTCAAGTTTACCCCGGAACCATTGGAGGATGGTTCTGGGTTCTTCTTGAGTGAATTGTTATGAACCAACGAAAGGAGGTGTCTCGATGAAAAAAACATTAGTTGCGATCATTCTTGGTATCACGGTGATGTTGACGTTCGCACCCGCGGTGTTCGCCAGCGCCGACGATGGGAGCGTCACGTGGGGTCAGCTGAAGTGCCAATACTGCGACTGCTGCAAGCCGATTCATGGCTAAATCAAAAAACCGTTCCGCCCCGGATCGTCCCCGACTTGATCGGGGACCCGGGTCAGGACGGTTTTTTTGTTTTTACTGTTTTTTGATGACCGGGGATTCGATAAACTGTTTCAAGCTGGCCATGTAGGCCTCGGCCAATTTATCGGCGTGGGGCTCGATCAGACTGAGGGCATAGCGCTTGATGAGCGACTCGGGGGGCTGAAATTGAATTTCCAAGGTGATATCCGTATCCTGTCCCCGGTCGGTCAAAGAATATGTCCACTGGCTTTCTATGCCGCCTGTTGTATTCGATCGATAGAGCGTGGGCTCCGCCAGCTCACTGACGACCCAGAGGCCATGAAACGACAAGCCCAGCAACTGGTACTGCCAAGAGAACCCCGACCCCCGTTTCATGCGGCCAACCGGCAAGTCGCTAATGTTCGTTACCCCGGGGATCAGGGGAGAAATAAGGGCTGGGTCGGTGATCATGGAAAACACCCTAATCGCGGGCGCATGGATGGAAATAGTTTTGCGAATATCAGCCATGGAAATGTCTTGTTTCTATTCTACCACAAAGCCGGCCCGGCTAGACAGGATAGCACGGGGCCGAGCAACCTCTATTCCGCACCTTCCCATGGTGCGCGCACCTGGATTTGAACCAGGGGCCTTCATCCCGCACCATCCTGGTGCACGTACCTGGACTCGAACCAGGGACCTCCACAATGTCAATGTGGCGCTCTAACCATCTGAGCTATACGTGCCCAGGATGGTGCGGGATCAATGTGACGCTCTAACCGGGCTGAGCTATGCGCGCATGGGAAGGTGCGGGATCAATGTGGCGCTCACCGTGTTTGCTGAGCCGAAGTCCTGAGCCGAGCCGATGCTCGGCGAAGGATCACCGCCCTCCATCAAGACACGAACATGATTTCAAAGCCTTCACAGGCTACAGCACTTCGCACTTTTTTTCAAGACTTAGTCGGCCCGCTAGGATTCGAACTCTTCGGCGATCCCGTTACGGCGTGGCTTGATAGGTACTCCCCTCAAAACTTATCGTGTCTCCATTGATCGTAAGATCATAGACGAGGGTTGACACACTTGTGATACCGCTCGCTCCGCGATTGTCGCATGACTTGGTCGGTATCCGCCGAACCAGCTGCACCGGGTCATTTGGCGAAAACGTTATATCGGGAGCGATTAGGGACCATTCACCTTGATGCTGGCATTCTCCATTCCGGAAGATTCCATCATATGTTCCATCCTCATGAAACAGGATTGAAGTCGGCGTGAAGGCATCGGGATTGTTCGGAATATCAGTCCCACTGATCTTTTCCCAATTCCGATTGACTAAATGGAGATAGCTCGATGAAGGGGCAACCGGTGGGACTGTATCTACCGATGTCGTGTTTTTGAACGGATCGCACGGACCCAGGGTAAAGAGCGGGAGCCGCAGCTTGCCTTTTTCCAAGGCGGCGAAGTATGCCGACCCGCTATCGAGAAAAAGAACGGCCGTGTTTTGACCAGTTGCTTTCATTGACCAGTGCCCGGAACCTGCACCTTCAGGATAGTCGGAGAAAAATGAGTAGTCGTAGGCTCCATCTGAGCGGAATGAAAAGGTCCTGGATGTCGGGGCAAGACCGCTGTGGTCGCCTTTGATCTCGTCGCGATTGCACCAGCTGTTTTTCGTCAGGGTACTAAAAAACTTTTTCGTGGTGTTCTGCTTCGTAATTGGGCTGGACTTTTTGGTGCAAGCCGCTCCTAGTAAAGTGAGGCTGAGTATGGAAATGGTTACTATGGTTCGCTTCATAAACTAACTATGATTCGCAAAATTTTGGTCGGTCCGCCTGGACTCGAACCAGGAACCATCCGTGTATAAGACGGAAGCTCTAACCAATTGAGCTACGGACCGTATAGATGAAAAGGCAGGCCGAGTGTAGCACTGGCCGTATTTTTTTTCAAGATTTCCCTATGGCTAGACGGCTTTTTTCGGCGCCGCGAAATCAACAAGCCGAGTCGTCCAACGCCCGATCTTACTCTCGGCTTTCCCTTCGACCAGTTTCAAAAAGACGAACGTCCAAGCGGAATAACTAAAGGCGCTCAGGAACGCGAGTTCGAGCGCCAAAACAAAGAGAAGCGATGATAAGCCGAACCAGGAATACGGCTGGATCGAGTACACGGCCACGGCCGTCACCAAGAAGGAAACAACGAGGTTAAAGATGTAAACCAGTCCGGCGATCTCCAGGCTGACCAGCCAGTTATCAGCGAAGAGCTTCCATCCCTGCCGCAGGGCTTGATTGGCGTTGTGATCCTCAAGGGTAATGTACGCCGTCGCATACTTGGTCAGGAACGAAATGATAATGCTCAGGGGAACCGTGACTGCGAACCATCCGAGGCTCATAATGACCGCCCAGGCAAAATTACCGCGCAAGAAGTAGACCGTGGCGGGAATCCCGGCTAAGACGACCCAGAGGGCCCAGGTCAGGAGCTTGGCAATAATGTTGACCAGTAAAATCGGCCAGAACTTTTCCGTCCCCGTCGCCAATCCGTCAAAAATACCCGAGGCTTTCTTTTCGGCAGTCCGGCCAACGATCCGGATAATCGCCGCTTGGGAGACGATCACCAACCAGACAAAGACCGCTGCCAGCAAGACCACAATCGCCAGGTAGGAAAATGCGGTGCTGGGGTGATGTGTAAACAGGTCGCGGAGCTGGTGAAAAAAATTAGCGACTTGGCCATCGTGGATCTGCTGGCGCAGGACGACGATCCGATGTTGCAGGGAGTCGATCGAACCAAAATTGCGGAACAGGATATCACCTTCTCCGCCATACGTGGCCAAGCCGGCAAACAGGCCGATGAACCACAGATATTTCTTTCGCCAGACAATGTCGAGCGCCCGTTGGAGCACTTCGCGCCGATAAAATGATGGCATAGACCGTGTTTATTTCTAATCGAACTAGCCGGAGTATACCACAACTCCGGTCGCCAGTCTAGCTGGCGGCGGGCACCGCCGGTTTGGGGCCCAGCAACGTTTCAAAGGCGTCCCGTTCGATTGTTTCCTTGACCAGCAGCTCTTTGGCGATTTTTTCTAGGGCCGCGTGCTGGTGTTCCAGAATCTTGGCCGCGGTGGCATGCGCCTCGGCTAAGAGCCGGTCCATTTCCTTGTCGATTTCCTGGGCGGTTTTCTCGGAGTAGTCACGCTGTTCGTGAATTTCCCGGCCGAGGAAAATCATTTCTTCCCGTTCGCCGAATGTCCGTGGGCCAAGTTTGCTCATGCCGAACCGGGTGACGATTTGTCGGGCCAGGCGCGTGGCCTGTTGCAGATCGCTCGAGGCGCCGGTCGAGACTTCGTGGAAGATTTGTTGTTCGGCCAGTTGGCCGGCCAGCATGACCGCCAGGTCGGCCATGAACTCGGGAAAGGTGTGGTAATTCTTGTCTTCGGTCGGAGTTTTGAGGGTAAATCCGCCGGCGCGGCCGCGAGAGATAATCGATATTTTTTGCACGGGATCGGCAATCGGTAGGAAGTGGGCCACGACAGCATGGCCAGCTTCGTGGTAGGCGGTGATGTGTTTCTCGTGCTCGGTCATGACTTTCGATTTTCGTTCTGGGCCGAGGAGCACTTTTTCCATGGCCAAAATACAGTCTTCCATCGTGACCGTCTTCCGGTTGCCGCGGGCGGTCAGGATGGCCGCCTCGTTCAGCATATTGGCCAGGTCGGCGCCGGAAAAACCCGGCGTGCGTTCCGCCAGTCGCCGGAGATTCACATCCTTGTCCAACGGTTTATCGACGGCGTGCACTTTCAGGATTGCTTCCCGCTCGCCGATATCCGGCAGGTCAATCGTCACCCGCCGGTCAAAACGTCCGGGCCGGAGCAGGGCCGGGTCGAGGACATCAGGCCGGTTGGTGGCGGCAATCACAATCACATGCGTGTCGGTGTCAAAACCATCCATCTCGACTAGGATTTGATTCAGTGTTTGTTCCCGTTCGTCATGGCCGCCGCCAAGGCCGGCACCACGCTGGTGGCCGACCGCGTCAATTTCATCGATGAAGACAATGCTCGGCGCGGTTTTCTTGGCCCGGCGGAACAGGTCGCGCACCCGGGAGGCACCGACCCCGACAAACATCTCCACGAATTCTGAACCAGAAATATTATAGAAGGGCACATCAGCTTCGCCGGCAATCGCTTTGGCCAGTAATGTTTTTCCGGTGCCGGGCGGCCCAACCAGGAGAGCGCCTTTGGGAATTTTCGCCCCCAGGTCAGTAAAACGCTTTGGCGATTTCAAAAACTCGACAATTTCCTGCAGTTCTTCTTTGGCTTCGGCCGCACCGGCAATGTCTTTGAACGTCACGGGTTTTTTCTTACTCGCTGGTTCGGCCTCTTTCGGCATGACTTGGCCGAAGGACATGGCTCGGTTATTCTGGCCCTGGACCTGGCGGAAAGTCAGCCAGATGAAGCCGCCGATCAAGACGATCGGCAAGACGAGCGGCAAAACGGTATTAAACCAGAAGACGGTCGTGGAGTTGTCTTTGACCGTGCCGATGATGGCGGTTAGTTTTTCCGGCGGCACGCCAAAGTTCTTGGCCACGGTCGTAAAATCAACGGTCGGTTCTTTGCGGGCCGTCAGCTTTGATCCATCCTTCAGCGTCACCTGAAGCTGGTCACCATTGACGTCCACGGTTTTGACCTTGTCTTTCTGAATATCGGTCATGACCTCGCCGAGCGAGACCTGCTTGGCCGCTTTTTCCTGCAAGTTGACGGTACTGACGAAAAAGCTTAGGACGAGGAGGATGCCGAGGGAGATGAGGATGTTTTTCAGGAGAGGATTCATGGGGAAGCAAAGAGATAGCCGATCAAGTAATTCAGGCAGAGTATAGCCGAAGTCATGACGATTGACAAGGGTCCAATCTGAAAATTTGGCCAAAAAAAAGCAGGGACGTGGTGTCCCTGCATGGTTACAGACTAGCGAAGCCACGGGTAGTGGCGGTGCAAGTTTTCACGCTTGCGTTCCTCCGCTTCCCACGCTTCGAATTCGGCGTCCTGCTTGCCGGCCGAGTAGCCAAGCCGGAATGTGTCCGAGCGCTGATCGTAGACCTCCTTCCGCAGATCCTTGTGCAGCGGGAGCCAGTAGGCATAGCTATATGCCTGCCTCCAGACCGTGTCGGCGGCTTCCGTCCCTAGGACGGCCGGGCAGCCGGGGAAGTGTTCCCGGCCGGCGAGCGACAAGAAGCAGTACTGGCAACGCGCTTGGTCATCCGTCATGACCCCTCCTGTGATTGCTCACAGAAGGTTGGTCAGACGTCTTCTGACATGGCTTCTGTGATAAAGAACAGGCCAGGAGTGTACATCTTTGGCCAATATTGTCAAGAGCCATTTCTCAGTTACCCCCTTTTATTTGACATCTATCGCCATTACTACTACACTTTGTAGTGATGAAACTCCACGTTCGACAAAAAACATTCAAAGCAGCGGCCATCTTAGCTTTTATTGGTGTTTTGTTATGTACAGCTGGTCCAGCAATCGCGGCGGGTGGACACCAGGTGATGAGTGAGGCTGCCTCCTGCCAGACTATGCACTTCAGTCTCGTCGGCTTCAATCCCGACATTTTGTTGCTGGGTCCGATCACCTTTTTTCTATTTGCCCTTCCCCTCATACATTCTTTTTCCCGCCGGGGGAAGCGTTTGATGCAAGAAGTTGCCACCGCGCTGAGCCCGCCGCCGGGGTCCCGATGGCGATTATTCGAGCACGCATTTTTTGATACACTGTACCGGCAGTTTTCACCGGCGCTGCAATACGTTGCAGTTGCCGTAGAACCCCAAACATACTTCGCATAAAATTTCTCTCGCTCACTCCCACGATATTGGGGTTAGCGATCTTTTTTCATTATTAACTTCATTTCCAATGGAAGAACAAAAAAAATTGAGCATGTTTGAGGGAGCATCACCGAAACTGACCTTTATGTTTGGCGTCGTCAGTGGGGTGGTGGGCGCGCTACTCATCGGCGGTTTTCTTGTTATCCCGCATCTTTACGGCGCGAGTAAAGGCGGATCGAAAGTCAGCGCCGCTTCGACCGGGACAACCAGCGGCACCGCGGCAACCGCTCCAAGCGCCGCCACTGCTCCATCAGCGCCAGCCGGGAATGTCAAGGCGGTCAGCAAGGACGATTACATTCGCGGCGACAAAAACGCCAAGCTGACCCTGGTCGAGTATGGTGATTTGGAATGTCCGTTCTGCAAACAATTCCATCCCACCATGCAACAGGTGATGAGCGACTATCAGGGGAAGGTTCGCTGGGTCTATCGGCAATACCCGCTCTCGTTCCACCAGAATGCGGAAAAGGAAGCTGAAGCGTCTCTCTGCGCCGGCAGTCTCGGCGGTCAAGAAAAGTTTTGGAATTTCGTTGACAAAGTCTATCTACGAACGACATCCAACGGTACCGGCTTCGCCCTGACCGACCTCGGGCCGCTGGCCAAGGAGGTTGGCGTTGACCAAGCGAAGTTTCAATTATGTCTTGATGGCGGATCGATGACCGCCCAGGTGAGCGCCGAAGAAGCTGATGGCACTGCGGCCGGAGTAAATGGTACGCCAACCACCTTCCTCGTTGGAACAGACGGCAAGACCATTACCAGCATTCCCGGCGCGTACCCCGTGGCGCAGGTAAAACAGACGATCGATCAAGCATTAGCAAAACTCTAAACTATTTATGTCTATCCTATGAATCCAATCACTGCATTACTCATCGGCCTGAGTACCGGCGGACTGACTTGCTTAGCCGTCCAAGGCGGCCTGTTGATGGGGCTACTTGCGCGGCGCCAGGCCGACGACCAGGCGCAATCACTGTTCCGATGGCAACGACTGGTTCTGCCAGTCAGCGCCTTCCTGGTCGCAAAAATCGTGGTCTACACGCTCTTCGGGCTGGCCCTTGGGCTGATCGGAGAGAAGCTCCAGTTGACCACAACCGCACGGATCTGGATTCAGTCATTCGCGGCCGCCTTTATGCTCTTGGCTGGGATCCGCCTGATTTGGCCGCACTTCCTGCCCTGGCTCAATTTAAATCCGCCCGCCTCGGTTCGCCGGTTCGTTCGCCGGAGCGGAAAGAGTGAAGCCATGGCGGCGCCTGCCCTGCTTGGTGCGCTGACAATCCTTATTCCCTGCGGCACCACGATTGCCATGGAAACGGCCGCGATTGCCACCGGCAGCGCCTGGCAGGCGGCAAGTATTATGTTCGCGTTCGTCTTAGGAACGGCCCCGCTCTTCTTCACCGTCGGCATTTTAGCCAAGGGATCAACGCTGTTCCAGCAGCGTCTGAAGTACGCTACGGCCCTGTTGGTCATTGGAATCGGATTATACACTTTCAACGGCGTCCTCAATCTGACCGATTCTCCCTATTCGATGCAAAATGAACTGGCGGCTTGGCGTTGGGCGGTCGGCGGGGCAGTCGCCACTGCTGACGCCGCAGGTGGAGCGAGCGCCGACGCGCAACCAACCATCGAGGTGACTGGTACTGGCTACAGCCCGAGTAGCGTGACGGTCCCGGCCGGACAACCGGTCACCTTGAATATGTTGGCCAAGGGCCAGCTTGGCTGTACCAGCATCCTTCGCATTCCCAAGCTTAATGTCCAGCAGCAGATTGCCGCAGATAGTACGACACCCGTGACCGTTACCTTCCCATCGCCAGGGCCGTATTTGTTCACCTGCGGCATGGGCATGTTCACCGGCACGATTAATGCCGTCTAAATCTATGGCTACCTCAACCTTCAAGGTTCTCCATCTTGACTGCCAATCCTGCGCTATGGTCATGGAAGGGATTTGCGAAGATACCGCCGGCGTGACCAAGGCCGAAGTCAACTCGGGCAAACGGATTATCGTTGTTGAGCACGAAGAATCGGTAACACCGACCGCACTGAAACAGGCGCTTGATGCGGAAGGCTACCCAGTTGAAGTCCTGACCACACCGCTATGAGCTTCTTCACCAAGCAAAACCTGTTCAGATTCTCCGTCGGAACCATCGGGACCGTTGCTCTTATCGTCTTTGCGATCAGAATGACAACGCCTCATCGCGGATTGACGGATCAGTCGGGGGATCGAAGCACGGTTCACGTCGCGTTAGCAGCAACATATGCCAGTATCCCGACCGAGGGAGGAAAAGCGGCGTTTAAGTTACAGAGTAATGGCCTCAATGATGCCGTTGATCCTGAACTGACTGACCTGGATAAGCAAATCATCACCTGCAGCCCCGATGTCGATGCACTGTTGACCAGTGCACCGTCCACCGGACCGAGTTGTTCGGGAGGATCAACCACACTGAAAAGTGTCGACGGTATGTATCTCAGCGGGCAGTGTTGCAACGCCATGACGAACTTGGATCACTATCACGAAGAACTCAAGAACTTACAGCCATACAAAGATATTCCTGACGTGCCGCTGAACCCGTTCAAAACGCCGGTGCCGATCGCCAAGAAATGGATCGATTATGACCAGGCCACGACCTTAACTGCGGAAGAACAAAAAGTTTACGATCAAGCCATGGACATGTCCAAAGAAAAGCCATGTTGCTGTAAATGCTGGCATTACTTTGTCAATGAGGGGATCGGAAAAAAGATGATCCGAGACTACCACTACACCGCTCAGCAAGTCGCCGGTTACTGGGACAATTCTGATATTTGCGGAACCTAATATGGATCAGCAATCAACAGAATATCTCTCGAAGCGTCAACGCTGGTTGCGGCGGCAGCAAGAACAAGAGTCGGCCCACCATCGAAACAAAAGCGCCAAGCGATTCAAGAAATTCGGTATCTGGGTAGCGACAGTGCTGGTCGTTGGCGGCGGCATCGGGTGGCTCATTTGGAGCGCCGCGACCCAGCCCCCATTACCGGCGGGCGACATCGTTTCAAAAAATGGCATCCATTGGCATCCGCAGCTCACGATAACGATGAACGGCAAAGATCAGGAAATTCCGGCCAATATTGGACTTGGGGGTGCTGAAGAGCCTATCCACACGCATGACACGACGGGAACGCTCCATCTTGAGTTTCCAGGCCTGGTGACGAAGGATGATATTCGGCTTGGACACTTCTTCAAAATCTGGGGCAAGACGTTCACGAGTCAGTGTATTTTCGACTCATGCAATGGCCCGAACGGGCAAGTTGCAATGACGGTCAACGGAAAGTCGAATACGGAGTTTGACCAGTATATTATGCGTGACAAAGACCAGATCGAAATCACCTACTCCAAGTAACGCATGACCACATCGACATTCAAAATCATTGGCATGCACTGCGCCTCGTGTGTGACACTCAATGAACGGAGCTTGAAAAGAGTTCCGGGGGTCATTGAGGCATCCGTCAATTACGGCATGCAGCAAGCCACGGTCAAGTACGACGAGCAGAAAGCTAGCGAACACCTGCTTCATAAGGCCGTGACCAAGAACGGGTATCAGGTTGCGACCGGCCACGAGCATATGCACCAGAGCGATGTTGAAGCTTCGAAGCGACGGGCTTTGGCCAGTCTCGTTTTAGCCGCACCCGTCCTGCTGATGGCCATGATCCCTCTACCAGCAATCATGCTGAGTGGACGATCCCTGTGGCTCATGCTTCAGGCGCTCATTGGCAGTGTAGTTATCTTGTGGTTCGGCTGGGAATTCCACCGCGGCATGATTCAGGAATTACGTAACCGCGCGCCGGGCATGGATACGCTCATTTCGTTAGGGACGCTGGCTGCCTTGTTGTTCAGCTGGTGGCTGCTGATCCAGGGCAAGACATCAGCATATTTTGAGACGGGCGCGGTGATTACGTCGTTTATTCTCTTGGGACGCTGGCTGGAAGCGAAAAGCCGCGGTCAAGCTGGCGCCGCGATTGAAAAATTACTCCAACTTGGCGCCAAGCAAGCGCGCGTTCAGGTCAACGGTGCGTGGTGTGATGTATCCATTGACGAGGTCAAGGTAGGAGACCGATTACTCGTCAAACCGGGTGAGAAAATTCCGGTCGATGGCATGATTGAGAAAGGAGAGGCGGCGGTTGATGAATCGATGCTGACCGGCGAAAGTATTCCATCAACGAAACACATGGGCGATACGGTCTTTGCGGCGACGCTCAATACCAACAGCGCGATTGAAGTCAAGGCGACTGGCGTTGGGACCGACACGATGCTGGCGCACATTGTCAAGATGGTCGGCGATGCCCAAATGCAGAAAGCCCCGATCCAGAAATTAGCGGATAGAATCTCGGGTATTTTTGTGCCGATTGTTCTGGCCATCAGCGGCATCACCTTGATTGCGTGGATGCTGACCGGACATGGGTTTGCGGCCAGTGTTATTCCAGCGGTCGCTATTCTTGTCGTGGCTTGTCCATGTGCCTTAGGATTAGCTACGCCAACCGCCATCATGGTTGGAACCGGGCTTGGGGCGCAGCGTGGAATTTTAATTAAAAACGGAGAGGCCTTAGAGCGAGCGCGGCGAATTGATGTTGTGGTCTTTGATAAAACGGGTACCTTGACTGAAGGTAAACCGCAAGTGACTGATGTTGTACCGAGTGCAGGGGTAACACAAGACGACGTCGTTAAACTGGCGGCAAATTTGGAAATGTTGTCCGAACATCCATTGGCCACCGCGATCGTTAAAGCGGCTCAAGCCAAACAATGGCTCGCCCAAGCTGTCACGGATTTTTCCGCCGTTACTGGCCGTGGGGTCAGAGGAAAAATTGGCGGAGAGACCGTCCTAGTTGGCAGCCCGTCCTTTCTTCAGGAGCAGCAGGTGTCACTTGAGCCAGTCCAGGAAAGAATTGCCCAGCTTCAACATGACGCCAAAACGGTGATGGTGGTCGTGAGAAATCAAGCAATGCTCGGTCTGATTGCGGTGGCTGATACCGCTAAAGCTGATGCCAAAGCCGCCGTACAACGGCTTAAGTCAGAAGGTCTCGACGTGTCAATGATGACCGGAGATAACGAGCAAACCGCTAAGGCGATTGCGGCACAACTTGGTATTGAGCACGTGATCGCCCACGTCATGCCAGACCGAAAAGCGAATGAAGTGAAGAAATTACAAGCGAGCGGAAAGAAAGTCGCTTTTGTCGGTGATGGCATTAATGACGCGCCAGCTTTAGCTCAATCAGACTTGGGAATTGCGATGGGTACTGGTACCGATATTGCGATTGAAGCCGGCCATGTCGTGCTTGTTCAGGGAAATCCCCTCAAGGTTGTTGAAGCATTACGGCTGGCTCGACGCACCTTTGGGATCATCCGGCAAAATCTTTTCTGGGCATTTATCTATAATGTGATTACGATTCCAGTGGCGGGGCTTGGCTTGTTGAGTCCAATCATTGCATCCGGGGCGATGGCACTTTCTAGTGTTAGCGTCGTAAGTAATAGCTTGCGGATTAAAAAGGCTAAGGGCCTTTTGTAAGGTAAAAAAATCCCGGTTAGATATGCAAGGCCTTGTGCACCGGCTTCGGGTAAAGGTATAATCCCCCCAGGGGGGATTTGGACTATCCACATGTCCACCCACCAATACCCCCGGGGGTATCCCCTTCGGCAAGATCAGGGCGGGCTACATAACTTCAAAATCCTATGAAAACACTCCAAGACCCGCGTAGTTCGAATCACCATCGCCTGGCGATTATTGACGGTCATCTAAAGAAGGTCCGAAAGATGGTCGATGAGGGCCGGCCGTGTTTAGACATCGTCATGCAGTCCCGGGCCGTTCAGGGCGCATTAAAAAAATTTGATGAGCATTTGCTGAATCATCATGTCCGTGTCTGTCTCCAGCGTGACTTGCAGCAGGGTAAGCTGGACAAGGCAGCTGGCGAACTAGTCGAAGCGTTCGGGAAGTTGTAAATTATCATGGTGAGATACCATCTATGATATTACTTCCTCTATCCCGCCCCGGCTCCACCCTCAGCCGAGTGGCCATCTGGACCGGCGCGGTGCTTGCCGTCGGCGGCATGATCTGGGGCTTAGCTGTGCTTGGCAGTAAAAACAGTAACACCAATGTATCATATGGCAC
>JACQBO010000051.1 GCA_016194465.1 Candidatus Kerfeldbacteria bacterium | reverse complement strand
TTTGTGGCGAAAAATTAGACCGGGTTTGTCGGCCGGCCGGGTCCAAAGCGTGGCCATTCGGTTGATTGTCGAACGCGAAAAGCAACGCTTGGCCTTCGTGTCGGCCGAGTATTGGGATTTGCTCGGCCAGTTCACCAAAACAGGTCATCCGGCTTTTGCGGCGGAATTAACGCAGTTTGACAACCGGCCGATCGCCAGCGGGAAGGATTTTGACGCCCAGACCGGAAAACTCAAGAATGCTAAAACACAGTTACTGGATCAAGCATCGACGGCCAAGCTGGTCCAAGACCTGGCTAAAGAAAAGGCCGCGGTCGCTTCCGCCGAGGAAAAAGAATTTGTCGAGCGACCCTATGCCCCGTTCACCACCAGTACCCTCCAACAAGAATCCAACCGCAAACTCCGCTACTCGGCCCGCCGGACGATGCAGATCGCCCAGTATTTGTATGAGAACGGCTATATCACCTACATGCGCACCGACTCAACCCTGCTGTCCGATGAAGCCATCAACGCGGCCCGGTCATGGGTAACCAATGAATATGGTCAGGAATTCGTGGCGCCGCAACCCCGGCAATACCAGACAAAGGTCAAGAATGCGCAAGAAGCCCATGAAGCCATCCGCCCGGCCGGAGAATCGTTCATGCCGCTGCATGAAATCAAGCGCTTGGTCAATGATGATGCGTACCGGCTGTACGAGCTGATCTGGAAGCGCACCGTCGCTTCACAAATGGCTGACAGTCGCGGCCGGCGGATGACCGTCAAGATCAATGTCGGTCGCGCCACCTTTACGGCCAAAGGCAAGGTCATCGACTTTGCCGGCTACCGCCGCGCCTATGTTGAAGGCGCCGACGATCCCCAGGCCGGCCTCGCCGACCAGGAAATCGTGTTGCCGCCGATGACGGTTGGTGACCAGCTGGTCATTGATCAGCTCGAGCCAAAACAGCATCTGACCCAGCCGCCCGCCCGTCTCACCGAAGCGAGTTTAGTCAAAGAACTCGAATCCCGCGGCATTGGCCGGCCGAGTACCTATGCCTCGATTATTGAAACGATTCTTCGCCGCGACTATGTGGTCAAGAAAGGCACGGCGCTTATTCCCACCTTCACCGCTTTTGCTGTCGTCAACATGCTCGAGCAATATCTGAGCAATCTCGTCGACTACAGTTTCACCGCCAAAATGGAAGACGAACTGGACGCCATCGCCCGCGGCGAAGCAGATGACAAGAAATACCTCCATGATTTTTATTTCGGCGACGGGATCCCCGGGTTAAAACCAACCCTCGAACACGTCAAGGACACGATCGACCCCCGCACCACCAGCGGCATCACCATCGGCCAGCACGAGGGTTCCCCGGTCGAAGTGCGGATCGGCAAGTTCGGCCCCTTCCTGCGCTGGAATGAAAAAACTGCGCGCCTCCCGGATGCCGTTTCCCCGGATGAACTCAATGTGCCGAAAGCCCTCGAACTCATTGCCCAGGCGGACATTGATGCAGCACCGCTTGGCGTTGATCCGGCGGCGGGAAAGAATGTCTATGTAAAGGTTGGCCGTTTCGGACCGTATGTCCAGCTTGGTGAGCAACCAGAGAAACCAAAAGATGCCGAAGGCAAGCCGATCAAAGGGAAAAAGGCGGTTGGTGACAAGCCAAAAATGGCGTCGCTCCTCAAGGGCATGGATCCAAAATCCATCACCATCGAGACCGCCCTCCGCCTGCTGTCCTTGCCCCGGGTGGTCGGCCAAAAACCTGAGAGCGGCGAGGAAATCGTGGCGGCCAACGGACGTTTCGGTCCTTACATCAAGTGCGGAACAGACACGCGGAGCATCCCCGCCGAAAAAAACCCTCTTGATATTACCCTGGAGGAATGCCTTGAGCTTTTAGCCCAAGAGAAAAAGGGCCGTGGCCCGCGCCGTCAGGCCGCGGCCTTGAAAGAGCTGGGGCCGCACCCGGTGACGCAGGCCATGATCAAAATTATGGACGGCCGGTATGGCCCCTATGTGACTGACGGCACAACCAATGCATCTCTGCCTCAGGGATCATCAGTGGAAGAGGTCACCCTTGACCAAGCCGTCGAACTGATCCAGTCCCGGGCCGGCGCGCCGAAGAAAAAACGTAGAAAAAAATTGTAGTCTGCCCATTCATGGGCTGAACGTGCATGCCCGTGTGGGGGTACAAACATGGCTTGGCAGAATCTCATCTATTATTCTTTTGTTATGTGGAAAATCAAGAACATCCGTTTGCCCAAATACAATTACCGAACCAATGGCTGGTATTTCGTCACTATTGTTACCAATTGGCGAAAGAAATACTTGGCTGGACATGAAAATATTATTCGTGAAGAATTATCGAGCACGATCCAAGGCGTCGGAGGGGTGAGCGCGGACACCTTCATCATTATGCCGGATCATGTCCATGCTATTTTTGTTCTTCACCACAGCACGGTGACGCTTGGTGAATTCATTCGTAAATTCAAGGCGAAGGTTTCCCGCCGCATGAGGCTCCGCGTCTGGCAGCCAAACTATTATGAGCATATTATCCGCCATGAAGAAGAATTGAATAGAATTCGAGAATACATTACCAACAATCCAATGAAAGAATTATTGTTTCCAAAGTCCGACCAACTCAATGATCAGTAGTCAGTCCATTCATGGGCGTTCATGGACGTCATTCCGGAAAACATCAGCCGTTTCATCTGAAGCCAAGCCCATGAATGGGCCGACTACATTGCTTTATACCGTTCAAGAAAAGAAAAAAGGCTAAAAAAGGCGTGGTGCTTCTTCGCCACGCCCTGTTTCCCCATGATGTTATTTTATTTTGTCCAGCATCTGTTGGAGTTGACTGCTCCCTGGAATCTTGGCCAGCCCCTGATCAATATACGTCTTGGCCAGAGTTTTATCACCATTGTCGAGATAGGCTTGAGCGACCGAAGAATATACCGTTGGGTTTCCCGCATCAAGACGGATCGCTTGATCAAAGGCCTGTTTCGCTTTATCGAGTTTGTTCTGTTTGAGCAGAATCAAACCGGCTTCGAGCCAGAGTGGCGGCTGATTTGATTGGCTGGCCAGGAGCGGAGCTAGTTCGGTTGAAGCCTGATCATATGCTCCGGCCAAGTAGAGTGCCTGGGTGCGGGCGACTTTGGCCTGGGTGTAATCGGGTTTCTTTTGAATCGCCCGGTCGAAACTGGCGAGCGCCTGCTGCAAGAGCTTGGACGCTTGGGCCTTATCATGATCAGATGGTGTCGCGGCGCTGAGCAGCCGGGTGCGGGAGAGCAAGAGCGTCTGCCCAAGACCGACATCGTGGATCGGGTTCGTCGGCTCAAGTCTCTGTAAAGTAACAAAGTTGGCGCGGGCCTCGGTTTCCACATCGCTGACAAACGTACTCAAACGATTCAGCAGATTATTCATGGCTTCGTACATGGCCGGATTCTTCGGATCGGCGGCGATCGCCTGACGCATGACGGTCACTGCTTGTTGCACCTCCGTCGTCGCGGCCGACTGCTGTCCGGCTTGAAAAGACAATTCGGCTTGGGTCGCGTCGGCATTGGCTAGAAGGACCGCCGCGTCACTATTTCCCCGGTCCCAGCGCAAGGCGCTTTGCAAGGTTTTTTGAATGTGGGCCAGCGACTTGGTCGACTGGATGTCATTTTGCGCGCGGCGGACGAGAATATCGGCGCCATAGGCACGCACCGCCGGGTACCACATGGCGATGATCGCCAACATGACGAGACTAAAACTCAAGACGCTGCCGAACCCAAGCGGCTGATTTTTAGTATTACTTTTCGGCCATCCAGCCCGAATCAGCCCCAGGGCCAGCCATCCGAGCACCATGAGCATGAAGGACCAGGTGACAAAAAAGCCAATGATCAGCGAACCGCCCACAATCAGAAAGCTACTGGTATCAACAATATTCGGCTGACGTTTGAGTCCGAGCCAGCTCACCCGTAACCCCACCAGCATCGTGCCAAACCACAGGGCGGCGCCGACCGTCCCGACCGTGGCGAGCAACTGCCACCACTCCGAGGCGGCTTTGACGAAACGGATGCTCCAATATGGATTCGTGTTGAACGATAATGGTCGGCGGGCCACAAAATTATCATACCAAGTCTCTGGTCCGCTCCCGAGGACAGAACGATTCTTCAAGGTCGACCAAGTAATACTGGCACTGGTGCGCTGGTCTAAGGTGTACTCCGTTGGCGGCTGCACGGCGGAGTAAGAAGCGACCTTCGTCAGCTGCGCCAGCAAACCGAGCGCCGTCAGACCGACCGCGACAACAATCAAGCCAGTGCTCGCCTTGGCGCCTTGGCGAGCCTGCCACCAGACGGTCATGAACATGCCCAAGGCGAAGACGGCCCATCCGAGCGGCCGGCCATAGAACAGCAGCACCAGCCAGGCCAGGGTCACTCCGGCAATCACCGCCCAGCGGCTCCAGTGTTCCTTGGCCGCCGTCCAGAAAAACAGGCAGATGGCACCGAAAAATGCGGTGACGATGGCGTTGGCGGTGACCGAACTACTCAACAGGCTGAATAATCGGTCACTCGGCAAGGCGGGAGAAAAAATTGCCACCCCGGACAATTGAAACATCTGAGCCACGACCCCTAAACCGAGCCCGGTCAGCAGACAAGCTAAAAACATCTGGCGGTCTCGAGCGGTGGTGGCCAGCTGACCAACCAGGGCATAGATACTCAGCCCGATCAAAACCGCCGGCGCCGTTTCCGCCATCCACCCATTCAGACCGAACCAGGAAACGGCGTGGTGCACGGAAAAGGCGGCGCTGAGGAGGGTGGCCACGCCAACCCCCAAAGCAAACCAATCAAGGATATGCCAGCGCCATGGGGATTGGCGGCGGCGGAGTGTCGCCACGAAGTAAGCAACCCAAGCCAGGCTGACGACCGCCAGCAACACCAGGATTTTGTTTGTCTCCCAATAATCGCTGGTCCAAGAAAATGTGGCGAGCGGGACAAAGAGAATCCCGATTCCCAGGGCACTTTTGGCTAGTGTCTCCCAGAGTGCTCCGGCGTCGGAGTGGGAACGAGTAAAAACAGATTTCAGCGTGGCCATACGGTCATTCATTCAATGGTGAAGATACATGACGAAAACGTTGCAAAAGATTTTGGTACTCTTCTTCGGAGTAAAATTCGATCCGAATCGATCCGCGGTGGTCGCGCTTGCTGATCGTCACTTTGGTACCCAATCCTTGACGCAGCTCATCTTCGGCTGACCGGGTTAGGGCGTCAACGGGACGGCGGGCATGGCGGCGGACGGTCGTTGTCTGTCCGAGTTCGGCCGCGGCCCGTACCGGCAAGCCTTGGGTGATAATTTGTTCATATAGGTGCTGCCGCTCACTTGGAGTCACGGCTGATAAGAGGATTTTAGCATGGCTGGCCGAAAGGTTGCCGCGCCGCAACGCTTGCTGCATCTCGAGCGGCAGGGTCAATAGGCGTAAGGCGTTGGCGACGGTCGTGCGGCGCTTGCCTACTTTGCGGGCGATATCTTCCTGGGTAAGGCCAAATTCCTCAGCCAGCTGCTGATAGGCCGTCGCCTCTTCGATTGGGTTCAAGTCTTCTCGCTGTACATTTTCCACAATGGCAATCTCGAGTTGCTCCAGTTCCTTTGTCTCGCGGACAATCGCCGGCACGGTCGCTAAACCGAGCTTAATGGCGGAGCGGAAACGACGCTCACCGGCAATCAATTGATATCCGTTTCCCACCTTCGTCACGATCAGGGGTTGTAAAATACCGTGCTGCCGAATCGAACTGACTAGGTCTTCCAGGTCTTCATCCTGAATCCGATGCCGCGGCTGGTGCGGATTGGGGACGATGAGAGAAATGGGAATATCCAAAACTTTGTGCTTCAGGCTGGCCGTCAGTTCAGAACGAGCACTGGACGGACGTGGTAGATCAGATGGTAGAGTAAGATTGGTTGCCGGCTTCGTGCCTAGTCCCCTCCCCTCGGCTGCGGGGAGATTGGGTGGCGTGGCGCGGCCCCCCTCCTTCCCCGTCTTCGCGGGGATCAAGGAGGGGTCAGGGGAGGTGGGACGGGAACTAGCTCCCCCAAGCTTCCTCGGGATGAGGGACCCAAGTCCGCGGCCTAATGGTTTGGCATCAGTCATGATGGTTTTTTCGTGCCATGAATTTCGTGGGCCAATTTTTTGTAGGCCTTCGCCCCCGGCGACTTTGGGTCGTAATGGACGATCGTTTGGCCATACGATGGCGCTTCAGCCAAACGGACATTGCGCGGGATGACCGATTTGAAAATTTGCTCCTGGGGAAAGTATTTATACAGTTCTTCCAGCACTGCCGATGAAAGTCGAAATCGCGGATCGTACATGGTCAGCACAATACCAAGAATCTTGAGGTCTGGCTGAAGGTTTGATTTCACTAACTCAATCGTTTCCATCAGCTGCCCAAGACCTTCCAGCGAGTAATATTCCGACTGCACCGGGATGAGCACTTCTCGCGCCGCGACTAATCCATTGACCGTCAACAGGCCTAAGCTTGGCGGCGAGTCGATGATGATGTAATCGTAGTCGGCCAGTTTTTGCAGCTGATCTTCCAGTAAGAACTCGCGGCGATCAAGTGGCACCAGTTCAATATTGGCCCCGGCCAAGGACAGCGTGGCCGGCAAGACATCAAGGCCAGGAATTGATGAGGGCACGATTGCTTCAGTCACATCAGCGTCCGTGGCCAAGACTTCGTAGATGCCTTTGGCTAGTTGTTTGTGGTCAATGCCCAGGCCGCTCGTCGCGTTGGCCTGGGGGTCGAGGTCAACGAGCAAAACGCGCTGGCTAAGTCCGGCCAAGTAGGCACCGAGGTTGATGGAGGTAGTGGTTTTCCCGACGCCACCTTTTTGGTTGACGACAGCGATAATGCGGGGCATGAAAAAGATTTTTTGACCCGTTGAGTATACAAGATTTTCCTCCTTTTCGCAACGTGCTTCATTGACAGTGGCCTGTTGTTTCAGTAAACTCTTACTTGAATCCTTTATCTCGCCGGAGTGGTGAAATGGCATACACGCACGACTCAAAATCGTGTGCCGCAAGGCATGTGGGTTCGACTCCCTCCTCCGGCACCACTTGTACGGCAATGTCAGAAAAAATCTTCAATCCGGATTATTTGAAGAAAGGAGGTGATTGCATGTTAATCGTGCGCGAAGTGTTTATCGCTAAGCCGGGTATGGCCTCAAAACTGGCCAAGATGATGAAGGAAAGTTGGGCTGA
>JACQBO010000053.1 GCA_016194465.1 Candidatus Kerfeldbacteria bacterium | reverse complement strand
TTCTGATCCGCCAAGGCTTGGGTGATGAGGACATAGCGCACCCCGAGATATGGGCGAATGATTTTGCCGTTTTTTGTCTGACTGTCGATATCACGCTTGATGACGTTGATGGGGATGGCAAAGCCGATTAGCTGGCCATTGCTGTCAACGGCGGTGTTGACGCCAATTGCCTGGCCCGCCAGGTTGAGCAGCGGTCCGCCAGAGTTTCCGCGGTTGATGGCTGCATCGGTTTGGAAGACGTCCTCCAGCGTTTCCGATTGTCCCGACCCGTCACCCGCTTGGATGGTTCGCGATTTTCCGGAGACGATCCCCTTGGTCACCGTGTTGCGATACTGGCCCAGGGCATTGCCGATGGCGATCACGCTCTGTCCGATCTGCACCGCGCTCGAGTCACCCAAGGAGACGGTTGGTAAGTTCGTCGCCTCGATTTTGACCAGAGCTACGTCGTTCGTTGGATCTTTGGCCAGAACTTTAGCGTCATATTTTTTGCCGTCGTTCATGATCACCGTGTACTGCGCCTGGTCATCGTCCACCACATGCTTATTCGTCACGATCAGCCCATCGGACCCGACCACGAAACCGCTGCCTTGGCCCACTTCTTGCTGGCCGGTCGGTTGCTGCTGCGACGGAAAGCCAAAAAAATTATCAAACGGCGAAACTGGCGCTTGGTAGATCTTGGAAAAGTCCTTGCTGATGATGATGCTGACGACGGCCGGGCTGGCCTTGTTGAAGACATCGATCGTAGCCGAATTTTCCGTTACCGAAACAGTCCCCTTGGTGATGGTAGTAGATGTACCCCCGGTGTTCGTCAGCGACGGGTGGGTGGTGACCGTGTACCCAGCTAAACCACCGGCGAAACCACCGACCAAGATGCTGATAATCGCGGCGGCCGACAGCGGATTCAAACCGCGCGGCGGATTGGTGTTTTCAGGAGTCATGATATGGTTCGTTTCCACTACAGTATGTCGTAAACAAAAGGGTTGGTCAAGATGCGTGGACTCAGGTAACGGTCACCGAGCGCAGAGGCACAAAAAGGTGGCCTCAATTCCTTTTTCAGGGAACCCAGCCTAGCTGAAAAAAAGCTGAATCCGATGCTAGGCCCCAGCCATCAAAGTACTGAGAGTCACAAAATGATATCCCTGGCTGGTCAATGAGGGGCGCAGGCTCTCCAGCAGGGCGGGGGTAATATCATATCCGGCGTGCAACAAGATAATCGCGCCGGGTCGGGCCTTATCGAGTACCCGCTGCTTGGCTTGGTCAACCGTCATGCCATCTTGCCAGTCAAACGCATCCACGGTCCAGAGGACAACGCAGTACCCGGCGCTCTTGGCGGCGGCTGTGACCTGGGCCAAACGGCGGTCGGAAAAAAGGCTGGGTGCTAGTGTGGGTCGCCGTCCGGATGACCGCGTCCGCATCCGTAATTTGCCCAGAAATTTGGTCGGCCGTCAGCGTGGTGTAGTCTTTACTTTCTTGGCCGTGGTTATAGACGCTAAAGCCGGCGGCCGCCACGGACGCCACGAAATCCTTATTCTTGGTGGCGAAGGCGCCGGTACTGAACCAACTGGCTGGTGTTCTGCTGGCCTGTAGACTCGTCAGGATCTTGGTGGCATTGTCATTGGCGGCGGACATATCAAAGGTCAAGGCAATATTCTTGGCTGTGCCATATTGGGAGACTGGCGTTGGGCATTTCTGCAACACGTCCCCGGAGACCGTTGTGGTCGCGTTCACGTTGACGTTTGCGTTTTGATCCGTGACTATTCGTGTTGCTCGCGTCGTTGGTATTGGCGCTCGGACTATTGGTGTTATCCGTTACTAAGGAGATGCCGCCGCTGTTGGTGGGCGAATTTTTTTTGTTGTTTTTATGGCCGCCAAACACGGCTTTGCCGAGCAAGACCACCACGACCACCACCGCTAGCGTTACAAGCCACCGGCGCCAGGGCATGGCACGGCTCGAACGATGGGGTTGATAGTGACGGAAGTCAGCCATGGGGGGGCAGATCTCGGGCTAATGCCCGCTGCCGGAAATATACCACAACCAGGTGGTGAAGGCCAAAGAACATCGAGCTGTAGACTAAGTCACCAGCCAGGGTATTGCGGAAGAATGGTAGCCCAGCTATGTACGACTGCCAGAGGCCGATGATGGAGCTTGGATAAATTTTTCCAAACATCCAGACCGCCGCGTTGGTGACCAAGAAAAAAATGACCGAGCCGGCCAGGGTGGCGAAAATCCAGCGCCCAAAACTGACCCGGCGGCGCAGCCAGAACCCTAAACCGGCGCTGGCCAGGAAGCTCAGGTAGACGGCGAGCGTGATCGTCCAGCGGTCGAACCCGATCACCGCGTCGCTGAGGAGCATCAAGCCGAGCGGCACAAGGACGCCATACTTCCGCGGCAGGCGGCTGGCACTAAAAAGACCCATGGCGCTGACCGGCGCGAAGTTTGGCGGCAGCGGCAGCCAGCCAACATGCCGCGTCACCCGCAGGATCGCCCCCATGACGATAAAAAAAATGGCCAGCCAGGTCTGGGAACGAGCGGTCGTCATGATTGCACCCGGATCACGCTGACGACATCGCCTTGTTTCAGCGTCATCATCAAATCAACCACCCGGCGGCTGTTGACCATGATCACCCACTGGCCGCTCGCGTCATTGGCGTCGTTGAGAAACGACTGGAGGTAGGCCGAATCTCCACGAGACTCGTACGTCAATGCCCCGCCGGCCTGATGTGCCGCCCGCGCTAGGGCTTCGAGCAATGTCCCTGTTTTCGGCTGGACGCGAACCGTGCGTTCATTGCCGAGCCACCGGGCATCAACCGTGACGATCAACGGCGCAGTCGTCGCAGCCCCAAGGACCCGCCCAGCATGAAGACCGAGCGGGGCGCCGTCGTGCCCAAGCCCGGCCGCCGCGAGCCCAACCGCCAGGACAACCGCCGCCGTCAACGGCAGCCAATCAAAAACTCCGGATGTCTCCGGCGACGGCTTGGTCGGTACGGCTACGCCGGGCAACGCCGCTTTGACATAGCCAAAACGGTGCACCAGGTCGGCAGACATGCCGGTATCTGGCCGCGTGATCGGCGCAATGTGACTCGTGTTAGAACGAGTCGAGGCGCCACTCGATCGTTTCCGTGTCTTTGGTTTGGTAACTTTTTGCCCCGACATCGGCAAGTTTTCCATTAACGTAAAAAGCCCAGTATTGACGCGTACCTGGTTTAGTGCCATCAATCGAGTTGACGAAGCCAGCGGACGACGCGTCGACCTTGTGTGTCGCCTGGAGAAGCTCCAAGGCGGTTTTCCCCGCATGTCCCGAATAGATGATTGTGCTGGTGGTCGCATTCGTATTGGCAGCCGCATTCGTCTGCGTGTTCGTATTCGCAACTACTGCATTCGTATTGACCGTGACGGTCTGAGTCAGGCTACAGCCGGCGCCGGTCAAAATCATGACCAAAGCGACGGGCAGTAGGATTTTTTTGATTGCCATATGATGACGTTTCGTTAATAAATCCCCTGCCGTCGTGAGAAGCGGGTAACCAGTTTGTCACAAGCATAGCGGCGGGTTCGGGAATTGTAGTTTGTCCCATTTATGGGCGCCTCGAATGTATCAAGCCGTTTACAAACCGATAAATCGGGCAAGCTACGGTCGGGGGCCGAACCCGCCGCCGCTAATATCTCTTTGGTGTCTGTCCTTGAGGCAACTAGGGGGTCAATAATCAATCCCCTTCGTGGCTAGAGCCGAAATAGACCAAACAAGTGCTTCACCTATGCCCAGCACGAACAACAATCTGGAGAGCGTATGCCACAAGGGCCACAAGTCCCAACCAACCGACTACTTTCTTTAACCGAGGATGAAGTCTGAGCAAAAGCAAAATAGACACAATAATAACTACCCACCAAAACTCCCATTGCGTTTTTTCTACATTCATTAGGATCAAGGCGCCCGCCATGATAAGAAATACCTTAATGAGAAACATAGTCTGCGGTTGATTTGTAGTTGGGGTTTTGCTATAAGCCTTAACCGTCGTGAGAATAAAAAGCAAGGGAAAAAAGACTACGACAAATGTGCCGATCACGTCAAAATTCCAAGATAGGCCCGGAAAAAAATACCTTGGCTGAAAATATCGGATGGCTTTCTGTAAGGCTGCCGCAAAGAGGTAAATAAATGGTATGCCACCTAGAATGAATGGCCAGAGCCATAACCGAGTTAGATTCACAGATGTTGGTTTTTTGTCCATATGGTCAGGGTCAATAATCAATCCCCTTCGTGGCAATAATACCACGATAGTACAGATATTGATGTTATGTATGACCGGTATAATACATTACCTGTCGCACCGCCACGATAGCGAAAAAAATAAGAATTGGCCATAATATTCCTAACCATAATTGTATGAGCGGAGAAATAAATTTAGATTTCACGCCATCTTGCTTCCCCTCTTTCTGATACCAAAGTATCGTCTGTATAATGTTTCCGGCGAAAACACCTATCGATACCAAAACTAGAAAAAAAAGAATTGCTAACCCCCCGAGTCCCTCGTTTGAACTGCTTATAATGATCCCGAATACCGTAATGCACAGTATGGCCAAAACTAAACTGAAAAAAATTCGGCGGTATCCTGTTAAGTGGTATTTTTTTAGAAGCTCTGGTAGAAGTCCTATGATAAATAATGGAATAAAAATAGCTAGAAACGAAATTCGTTCTACAATTAAGCTGAAGATATGCATTAGTTTTTGAGCTTAATAATCAATCCCTTTCGTGGCAATAATCCCACGATAGTACGGATGCTTGACCATCTTCATATCAGTCACCAGGTCGCAATACTTCAGCATCCACGGAATCTTTTTATGGCCGGTGAAAATGAGGTGGACATTTCTTGCTCTCGACCAGCGAGCTTTGAGCATGGCCTCTACCGGCTTCCTGGGCAGAAGATTTTCCTCTACCGCGCTACCGAGCTCGTCCATAACCACCAGATTGTATTTCTTGGACAGCAGGGCTGCTTGGCCAAATTTGAGAGCCTGGCGAGCTCCTAGCCTATGCGTTTTGGCCGTTTTTTTGTCGTTGAGAATTTTGTACCAGCCTTGGCCCATGACCTTGACCTCAATGCCAAGCTTTTTCAAGCTTGCCCGTTCCCCGCTCGGCCATTTTTCCTCTTTCATGAACTGCAAAAACAGCACGCGCCAGCCATATCCCCTGGCCCGGACGGCCACGCCCACTGCCGCCGTGGTTTTCCCTTTGCCGTCACCGATGTAGGCGTGGACTAAGCCCCGATCAGCCGGACGAAGTTTTTTTGGGGCTTTTTTCATGGAATAATTCTGGCTCCTGAAGATTTCTCACTCCGCTGCGCTTCGTTCGAAATGATGATGAGCGTAGTCGCCATTTCGAGCGAGCCCCGCCGGGCGACGAGAAATCCTCTGGGGCCAGTGTTGATATGGAGCAGGCACGAAATATTGGCATGAACTCGTTGCCTGATCCATCATGGTCTTCACATGTTGTTCATCAGGTTTGGATATAAATCTTTCCATCCTGGATTCATCGATTCAATCAGTTGTACTTTCTTGGCCCGCCGCCAGCGCTTCACTTGCCACTCCCGCTGACGGACACTTTGGAGATCATCGCCCATCTCGTAGAATACGAGCTTATTGACCTGGTACTTTTTCGTAAATCCATCAACCAACTTTTTACGGTGTTGATCGATCCGCTCGGGAAAAATGGCCGTGCTCCCGACATACAGGACTTTGTTATTCCAATTGGCCATGATGTACGTGGCGTAGACTCGGTTATCCATGTCTCTACTCAGTCACGCTAGCTCCAGAAGATTTCTCACCCCGGGCGCGGGGTTCGAAATGAGTTTCTTACCAAGGAATCTTGCTGGCCAGCTTGGCCACACCTGGAAGCGGGTATCGTTTCCCCTGCCAGGCCATGATGAAGCCAACAAGCATAGCGATAAATGCTAACAGGCCAATCAACCAGCCGATGACCGGAAAACCCCAGACGAGCATGCTGATGAACAGCACGAAGCCCTGCTTGGCATGGAACTTGATGTAGTCATCGTTCCGTTTGACCAGCAGAATAATCAAGCTGAGGAGCGGCGCGTAACTTAAAGCCGCCAGCAGATTCGTATCAGTGGTCGGTGGGATCTTGTTTACTTCTTTGGTGAACTCTTGTTTCATTTTTTCCGTGGTGGCCATAGCGCTCTTAATCATACTTCAATGCCTCCCGGACCGCAACCAGAGACCCCATATCCGTACGGGCGGGTTTCAAACCCGTCCGTACGGAACATGGTTTCTGTTTTTATTTGGTTCAAAAACTTAGGAACAGCCGGTGGTCGTCCCGCACTCAATACAAACCATGCAGGAGCCATTCCGTTTCATTTTCATCGAACCGCAGTTGGTACAGGTATCGCCGGTAAAACCTTGGGCTTTGGCCGTCATGGCTTCGCTGGCCGCCGCGATGGGTTCCCCAGTTAGCGTTACGGAACGAGCCGCCGCGACCCTCACCGGTGTAGCCGTTTCGGCGTACGGTTCTATTTTCGGGCCGGTCGGGGTGACGTCAGACAAGGCCAGGGTCGCCTGACCGTTGTGCTCGGGCTTGACCTGGACGAGGTCTTCGCGATTCAGGTATTCATATCCGAGCAACCGGAAAATAAAGTCCAAAATCGAGGTGGCCATTTTGATATTGGGGTGGCCTTGGACCGGGCCAGCCGGCTCAAAGCGGGTGAAGGTGAAACTGTCCACATATTCTTCGAGCGGCACGCCGTACTGCAACCCTTTGGAAATCGAGACGGCGAAGCAGTTGATGAGCGAGCGGTAGGCGGCGCCGTCTTTGTACATATCAATAAAGATTTCGCCAAGGCGGCCGTCGTTGTATTCGCCGGTCCGCACGAACACTTTGTGTCCGCCGACGACGGCTTCCTGCGTCCAGCCGACCCGTTTCAGGGGTAGCCGTTCACGGACCGCCCGGATGGCGGCGATATCATTCATCATCTGCGGCGGCGGTTCGGCCACATCATCGTCATCGGCGCCGATGGCCAAGAGTTCATCGTCTTGCGTCACGGAATTGAGCGGCTGGGAGAGCTTGGAACCGTCGCGGTAGAGGGCGATGGCTTTGATCATGAATTTCCAGGCATCCCAGTAGACGCTTTTCACTTCTTCGATCGTCGCCGAGTTCGGCATATTAATCGTTTTGGAAATGGCGCCGGAAATAAAGGGCTGGACGGCGGCCATCATTTTGACGTGCGCCCCGTAGGCGATGTACCGCTTGCCTTTGACCCCGCAGGTGTTGGCGCAATCAAAAATCGGGTAGTGCTCTTCTTTCAGATGCGGCGCGCCTTCGATCGTCATGGTCCCGACCACATACTCATTGGCCTCGTCGATCTGCGCCTTGGTAAAGCCTAGCTGTTCAAGGACGCTCTGGGACGGATCGCTGAGTTT
>JACQBO010000019.1 GCA_016194465.1 Candidatus Kerfeldbacteria bacterium | reverse complement strand
AGGACCCCACCGCTAAATACTTTTTTCGACTCGCTGGCGGCGGCGTGCACTCGTTGTATACCAGCGGGAAAAACTTGCTGGCCGCCGTCAAGGCTGCCAAGTTTGATAAGTTCCACCCGCCCTACATGGGTTGGACCTTTACCGATGAACCAGGACTGAACGACCGGGTCAATGGGAAGCATGGTGTCACCATCAACATCGGCGGCGGTAAGCTGTACGACATTCGTTACGACTACAACCGTGCCAAAAACGTGTATCTACGCTCCATCGGCGGCAAACCGCATAAGGACCGGGTGACCAAGCAACAAATCGCCGTCAAGAACGTGGTCCTCCTCTTCGTCCCGAAAGAAAAAGTCCTGGATCGAAAAGGACACGTCGATCTGCACACCGTCGGCAAGGGAAAAGCAATTCTATTCCAAAACGGCCGGGCCCTCAACATCAATTGGCAGAAAAAAACGCCGAGCGCCCGCTTGGTGCTGACCCTGCCGAGTGCAGCTCCGGTGCAACTCAACCGCGGTAGCACCTGGATTACAATCCTGGCCGCTGGCCATCCCTACAAAGTATTTTAGAACACCGTATCGGGTGAAAAACAAAAAAGAGCCCCCACACTTTAAGATGTGGGGGTTTATGATTTAAAAAAAAGCGCCTCTCGGTGGGAGAGGCGCGCGGGCTAGGTGCGGGCATGAACGAGGAAGAAAGGGTTCATCCCGCAGGTCACTTCGGGGTTGGTCGGAAAGATGTGCGTCGGCCACCGCGGGGACCAGGTAACCTTGACGCAGGATGGCCGGAAGGTGTGTCCGGCCGCATGGTCGACCATCTCCAGGCAGGGGTCAAGGACGACGATTTCGAGATTTGGGTCATACTCAATCTGCCCTAGATCAAAGGCTCGCTGAAAGGCCAGCAGCTCGCGCAAGCCAACGGGCTGGTAATGCCAACCGGCGATGACTTCCCTTGCCAACTCAGCGCTCAGGACCTTGTCGATCCAGAGCAGGAGTGCGTCGACTTCCAGCGGGCCACTGGCGGCCGATGGGTCTTCGTGGAATTCGAGTTGCTCAAAGGGTGTCCACCGGCCATTTTCGTCATCACCGGGCGACCAGGGAAACCCGGTGTCGACGTTTTCGGAGGACAGGAGCTCGGAGAGCGGCGTGGTCCGATCAACGCGAAGGTGAAACCGCGCGGGAATAGTAACCGGGCTCGGCAGGTGAACCGGAACAAGACGTTCTTTGTACTCTGGCATCGCGACCCCCTATTGGTAAAAAGGACAGGTGTTGTAAGAAACAATAAGAACCAAGGAGTATAGCACTAGATGATAAAAAAGTCGACACCCTATGAGCGGTGGTGAAGTCCAAATTCTCGACAACGTTAGATGTCTCTGCCACTCACGGGGTCGAGCCACTCGCCCTTTATCAGGAATGTCTCCAGGGCTGGCACCTACCGATTCCCCTATTTTTCGAATGGTTTCCTCTGCTTCGTAAGATCCTTCGACGCGGCTCAGGATGGACCATTCGTTTCGTGGGGAGCGACCGCCCGGTTATCTGTTTCCGTGCTGCTTGATAATTTCCTCTGCCTAAAAGATCCCTCGCTGAGCTTCGCTCGACTCGGGATGGACGAGGCCACACTATCTGTTGCCGTGTCTACGGATGATCTCCTCTGCTTCATCCACCCGTTCGGCGCGGCTCAGGATGGACCATTCGCGGGGAGCGAGCACGTGGTTATCGGTTTCCGTGCCGCCGGATAATCTCTTCTGCCTGGTCCATCTTGACCGACAACAGCTGCGATATACCGTCATCGCCCATGGTCACACCATAAAGGATATTCGCTTTTTCCATGGTGGCGCGGTTGTGGGTGATGGTGATGAACTGAGTTTTGTGGGCTAGCTGTTCAAGAATGCCTCGTCGAGCGCGGCGTCAACTTCGTCGAGAGCCACGAACGGTGATGGGTTGTTTGAAATAATCGCGCAGAGTAAGGCGATGGAGGTCAGCGCTCGTTCGCCGCCGGAAAGCATGGCGATACTCTGCAGTTTTTTGCCCGGCGGCGTGGCTTTGATATCGATACCGGTCACGACTTTTTCTCCTTTAAGCTTTGCATCGTGGGCTCTCCCACCACCACTAACCCCTTCCCGAATCAAGTTCGGGACAGGCTCTCGGGCAGGAGGGGGGCCTTCCCGCTCTTCATCGTCATCCTCATCTTCTTCGCCAGGCAATGGAACGACTTCTTTTATTAACATCAGTTCGGCCCGACCACCACGAAAGAGAGTGCGGAAAAAAGTATTAAATTCGTTGTTGATGCGCTTGAACGCCTGATCAAATCGTTCCTTAATGACGTTGTCGAGTTCGGCAATGGCGGACTCGAGAGAGGTGATGGCGGCGTGCAAATCTTCGGATTGTTTATTGAGAAACTCCCATCGTTCATTCGTGGAGTGATATTCCTCGGTGATCTGTTCATCAATGCCGCCAATGAGTTGGAGCTGGTGCTGGAGGTGCCCAATTTCTTCGGCCAGCAAGGTG
>JACQBO010000067.1 GCA_016194465.1 Candidatus Kerfeldbacteria bacterium | reverse complement strand
GAAGATCGTTGTATTCTTGGCGATTATGAAAACGCGGCATGGGAGTACACCAAGCCGCTAACGAAAGAAAAGTAGCAGAAAATTAGGACCGCGTCAATGATGTGATATACTGCCTTCATGGGATCTAGAAAAACTCAAAGCGCCGGCGGGGTTGTCCTCAACGCAAAAGGTGAAGTGCTGATCGTTAGCCAGCATGGTACGACCTGGTCTCTACCCAAGGGCCATCTTGAGCCCGGGGAGGACGAACTTACGGCCGCGAGGCGGGAGGTTACCGAAGAATCGGGTGTCAACAATTTGCAGTTGATTCGGAAACTTGGCAGGTACTCTCGGCATGCGATCACCAATGACGGGACCGAGAACAAATCAGTGATCAAGACAATCACCATGTTTCTTTTTCGCACCGACCAAACTATGCTTCAGCCGGTTGATCCAGAAAACCCCGAGGCGAGATGGGTTGCATGGAACAACGTGGCCAGCCTCCTGACGCACCAGAAAGATAAAGAGTTTTTCCAATCGGTTGTTCGATAAAAAAACCACCCTTGGTGCTTGGGCGGCTTGGTCGTTAGTGCTTTCCCTCGACCCGCTGGTGCAGGCGGCCGATGGCCACGCCTTCGAGAAAGAGCTGTTCCAGGTCAGGCAGGATGGCCGGGAAGAAATCATCAAAGGTGCGGCCGATGTCGTGAAAGTTGTGGGCGTGCGATTCCATCAATTTGGCGCTCAAGGTTGTCTTGACCCGGGCCATCAGCGCTTCGGACAGTTGGTTTGCCACGTGGCTTCCCTTCTTTTTGGCAGCGTTCGAATCCTCTGGTCAAGGTCTTACCATTGTGGCCAAGTCCTGTCAACAAAAAAACGCCATCGCGGATGCGGTGGCGTCGAAGAAAATGGGGGCATGGCCGGAGGCCCAGCGCTTTGGAGCATGTGCCGCAATCGCGGCGAGGCGCTCGCACCCGATGGATAATGTGTCCACGACATGATCCGATTCAGGGCCGGTGCCTCGGTCTGCCCCCAAATATTGACGAAAGGACAGGACTTAATACGAATCTACGCGGTTTCGTCTTGGACGTCAAGCAGGGGTCAGCAGAGACTGGGCGAACCACTGGGGGCCATCATTGGTCCCCAAGCAGACAATCGGTTCATCGCCAGACGTCGACGGCTCGCCGAGCATCTGGGACGAGTAGTAGGCGTCGTCTGGGTCATGGTCCTCAACCTGAAGCACCTGGAATGGGCCGACTCCATATTTCTGGGGAAGGCGGAGTTGCGGTAGTTCTTCAGCCGCGGGGCTCCAACGGACACGGTCGCCGATCTGAAACGAGCAGATAGTTCGAGGCATGGTGTTCCTCCTATCATGGTCTGTGGCAAACCAGGAATCAGGTAGTTATTTGTTCAAGAGCGTCAGTAGTTCGAACCTACTCCCATTTCTCCACGGCGTCAATATAGTGCCGTCCGACTTGACTTTATTGCTCATTGTCGTAAGCTCGTGGAAGTACCTTTTCCTGAGGAGGGCCTTATGGCCACGGACTCGACATCAGCTGTCGAGAAATTGACGAGGTATTCGAACAACATCATGAAGTGACGCTAGCCGAAGCCGACGCTATGATCAAGCATTACCAGGGCTGTGCCGATTGCCGTGCCCGCTGGGGTAAGGAACTGGCCGAAATGGAAGAGCTGATTGATGCCTTCCTCCTGCACCCTTGACCGACCTCTACACATGGTCGGTTTTTTTTCAAAAAAAAAGAGGGCCCGAGATGGACGTCCCGGGCCCTTGCTGCACAATCGTGTGCCTGTTTCTCATCAAAGTAAATGTGCGGTGCCTGTTTACGAGGCCGCTTCGATGACCCCTCGAAAGGAGTGATGTGGCGGCTGCCGCGTGGCTTGTCCCCTTTCTTGGGTGAGATAGTCCCGGTTCAGTGTGGTTTTATAGATACAAGACGCAGCACCATTGCTGATTGCTGCCCACACAGTATACACGATCTAAAAATATCGTCAAGCCCCATTAGAAGTGGATCGGACATCGACGGACAAAAAAAGACGTACCGGCGATCCAAAATAGGACCATGGTAAAAAACTTTACTGGCCCCATTTCTAACGGGGCAAGGCTTGCCAAGCCCGGGACCATACGGTAGGCTAACGGTAGTTAATTTTTAGCTCTCAAATCAATGCCTCATACTGAAGGATCAATAACAATCAACAAGCCAGTCGATCAAGTCTTTGCCTTTGTGGCTGACGGCGAAAATAATGGAAAATGGCGCTCCGGTATTCTGGACGTGAAATTGGCTTCGGAACGGCCCATGACGGTCGGCGCAAAATATACCCAAGGTATGAAAGGACCTGGCGGTCGCATTCCGGCTGACTATGAAATTGTGGAGTATATTCCCGATCGGAAGATTCGTTTCCAGGTGACCGCGGGCCCGGCTCGCCCCGAGGGACAATTTGATTTTGAATCAACCAATGGCGGCACGCACGTCGCGTTCTCCTTGACCTGGGAACCAAAAGGACTGATGCAAAAATGGTTCATGGCGCCGATGGTGGCGAAACAGATGCCCAAGGAAGTGGCCGCCCTAGAGAATTTGAAAAAAGTGTTAGAGTCCGCATAACCCATGACGTTCTAGGAGTACCAGGCGGCATGCAAACAACTCGCGCAATATCCGGACGTCGGGAAGAATTTCATTTACCCCGCCTTGGGATTGACGGGCGAAGCCGGTGAGGTGGCGGAGAAAATAAAAAGGTTTGGCGTAATGATAACGGTGTCATAAGCGATACGGCGGTCATGATATTGCGGCTGGCAATATTGCCAAATTGAAAGATCGGATTGACCGCGGGGTCCTGAAAAGCGCCGGCGATAATCGATAAACCCCGTTAGAAGCGAAACTAAATCAGGTTCTTGGCTTGGACTTGGTCTTACTTTTGACTGTTCTTAGCAAAAGAAGGGAATCCGATTTCGTTTCTCACGGGGTAAAAAATCCGCGCCAGATACATGACGCGGATAAGGAACTTGTGTAGTTTTTTGATTGCGGTGGTGGCCGGTCAAGCCGACAGAGGGAACCATCACGGCCGTGGCTAGGTTCATCCAGCTGCCTCGACCTGGTCCTGATCTGGTGACCGCTATGATGTACTGCCGCTAATGGGCACTTTGAGGGTCCGGTTGACGGTAGCGATCCACTCCTGGAGCGGCGGGCTGTCATCGGCGTAGGCCAGGGGGATAAGCTGGATATCACCGTCGCTGTTTTCCAGCTGCATGCCGATGATACCATGACGGAGATAAAACTGGGTCCACGAACCGCTGATCAAGACCCGCGGCGTATCGTCGAACCCATGGTAATGGATATCGGGGCCATCGATCACGATGGAGGAACCTTCGTGGCTCTTGAGGATGAAGAGCCCGTTCGGCATCTGACCGACTGATGCAAGGCTTTCCATCACGCCTCCTTTCGAAAGGACACACGCTGCTTTGGCCCCAATCTACGCTGCCTCCTCGAGGCTGTCAATGGCTGGCACTCATGCCTGTTTTCTGTTCAGACCTATGGTATGATATGACGGTCTTCCATCCACTCATGCACCAAGGCTATGCCCGAACAACAGCAAATTCAACTCAAGGCCAGCGACGAGACCCTCAAGGGCCACTACAGCAACATGATGATGGTTAGTCACACCAAAGAGGAAATTATCCTGGATTTTTTTAACGTCACCGCCCAGGGCGGGCAGCTCGTCAGCCGCATCTTTACCAGCCCCGGGCATGCCAAACGGGTCCTGGGTGCCCTGGCGGATAACCTCAAAAAGTACGAAGCCCAGTTCGGGACGGTGACCGCCGCCCCGGCGCCGACCAAGGACTTCGGCTTTGCTCCGCCGCAATCATGATTGCGAATAAAATAAATCCTTGGCACCCGCGACTGCTGTGGTTATTGATTCCGGCCGCACTGGGGAGCACCGCGTGGTGGTGGGCAGTCAGCCAAATTTTTCAGGGCCGCGTCCCCCTGAACCAGTCAGGCTGGGCCCTTGGTCTGAGCGTCCTCGCCACCAGCCTGGTTGGGATGAGCTTTTGGCTAGGCTCCCTGGGTCTGTTGGCCTATCTTTCGGAGAGTCGCTGGGTCCGCGGGTTTTTGACATTTTTGACCACCATGCCTATCGCTTTCTTTTTCCCCTTTGGCTTGTGGTGGGGCGTGGCGATTGCCATGACTTTGGTTGGAGTCTGGTGGGGGATTGAGCAAGCTGCTGACGATAGTCGCGAACGACTGAACGTGAAGCCGCGGCAATCGCTCGGTCAAGCCGCCAGCCTGGCGATCACCGGGATTCTCCTGGCCGTGTCCGCGCTCTATTACCAGCAGCTCCGCGGCGGGATTGCCGATACCCAAACACTCGCCAACCACCTGGTTGATCAATCCGTGACCATCACTGAAAAAATATTACCGCTGGTCTATCACGGGTATAATGCCAATCAAACCGTGGACCAATTTCTGGGTACGCAAATTCCTGATGCCTCGACGCTCCTCGATCAGATTAACTTTTCGACTCTTCCGTCGGCCCAGGCGCAGGCCGCGCTCAACGCCAAACTTGAAGAACTCGGTCTTGATCCGAAAAGCTTGAATCTCAGTGCGCAAAACAATCAAGCGCTGTTAGCGCAGCAACTGAATCAGGCCCTGGCTAGTTTTCGTCAGAACACGATTGCCCAAGCCCGGCAAAAACTCTCGGACCAATTGGGCCTCACCCTGCGGGGCGATGAGCCTCTCCATCAAGTAATTGTCGCCCTGATGAATCAGCGCTTTAGTAATTACGTGCGACGGTATGCCCAAATCATCCCACCGCTCCTGGCGCTGGGAATTTTTCTTTTGTTGAAAGCCCTCAGCGGTATTTTTCAGCTCGGCTATGTTGCTTTTGGGCTGGGGTTATATCATTTGTTTCGCTTCCTCGGTATTGTGACGATTGAAACGGAAACCCTCCCCGCCCAGCGTCTCCGCTGGCATCATTAGGCCAAATAGGTGATCAGCCCCGTTAAAGACGGGACGGGCATAGCATGGGGAGAATTGCCTCTTTCGGAGGACTTCGGCGTTTTTGTTGAACCCGCGTTTTGGCCATCTCTAACCGGGTTAGCACTCTTGCCAAGCGAGTGCTAATTTGCTACCCTGACTCCACTATGGCTGACGATTACTACCAGCTCCTAGGCATTGGCCGGACAGCCAGCGCCGAAGAAATAAAAAAAGCCTTTCGCACCAAGGCCCATCAGTACCATCCCGACAAGTCGACCGGCGACGCGGAGCAATTCAAAAAAATTAACGAAGCCTACCAGGTGCTCGGTGATTCGGCCAAGCGGCAGCAGTACGATCAGTACGGCCAGACCTTTGATCAAACGCGGCGTCAGGGCGGAGCGGCGCCTGGCGGTTTCGGAGATTTTGGGCAGGCCCAATGGTCAAATGTGAACGTCGATTTCGGTAACCTGGGGGACATCTTCGGCGATATGTTTGGCTTTGGCTCCCGAACTTCTGGGCGTCAAGCGCCGACCCGGGGTCAGGATATTCAAGCCGATCTCCGCATCCCGTTTCGCACCTCAATCTTCGGCGGCCAAGAAACGATTCAACTTCGCCACCATGTTGTCTGTCCGCGCTGCGGGGGCCAGGGCGCTGAGCCCGGCACTTCAACCAAAACCTGCGATACCTGCAAAGGTCAGGGGCAGGTGCAGCAGACGCGGCAAACAATTTTAGGCGCGATGCAAAGCGTGGAGGTTTGCCCGACCTGCAACGGACAAGGCCAAATTATTACCACACCGTGTCACGAATGTGATGGTCAAGGCCGGAAGCAGGAAACAGAGCCGATCACGGTCAAAATTCCGCCGGGCATTGCCTCTGGTCAACGGATCAAGCTCAGCGGGAAAGGGGAGGCGGGCACCCATGGCGTCGTGCCCGGGGATCTATATCTGGTGGTTCATGTGGCCCCGGATCCACAATTCACTCGCCAGGGCGATGACATCGTCAGTACGATGGAGATTCCGTTTACCACCACCGCGCTCGGCGGGCAGGCTGCGGTGGAAACGGTGCATGGGCCGGTCACGCTGAAAATCCCGACGGGTACGCCATCGGGCAAGACCTTCATTCTCCGTTCGAAAGGCGTGGCCAAACTGCGCGGACGAGGCCATGGCGACCATCGCGTGACGATCACGATCACTACCCCAACCCACCTCTCGGCCAAGACGAAAAAGATTTTGAAAGAGCTGCAGGACGAAGGCCTCTAAACTTGCGCCGCCAGCTATTTTGTGCTATACTACAGCTGTTCAATACCAAACCCAAAAACCCATGCCACTTTTGGCCGTCACTCTGACCAATAGCAGTCTCCAGGCGAAAAACTTCGTGGCCAATATTAATTGGGCCCAACCAAGTTGGGATCTATTTATTATTTTGTTTTTTGTGGTCGCCGCTCTGCTCTATGGTCTTAGCCTCGGCCGGGACCGGGTGATTGTGATCCTGATTTCCGTTTATATGGCTTTAGCAGTCGTGAATACGGCACCCGGCATCGGCAACTTCCAGGCCGACATTGGCCTCAACCAGTTTTTTGTCTTCCGGGTTTCCACCTTTGTCATCGTGTTTATCGCCTTATTTTTCCTGATGTCCCGGTCGGCGCTGCTCTCGACAGTGGCTTCGTCTGACAGCGGCGGGTCGTGGTGGCAGACCATCTTGTTCAGTTTTCTTCACGTCGGCTTACTGATCTCCATCACCCTGTCATTTTTGCCGCCCAGCGCCTCGAGTCACCTGGCCCCCCTGACCCAGTCCATTTTCGTCAAAGACACCTCGCGCTTCCTCTGGATCGTGGCCCCAATCCTAGCCATGATTGTGCTCAAGGGCGGAGCGGCCGAAAAAAAGAAACTCAAAGAACAGCTGTAAGGTTCTTCCTTTTCAAACGTCTTATTAACTGCAGGTGCGCTGGTCCCGCGCTTGCCATTTACTCCATTAATCATACAAGACACATGAAGAAACCCCTCCTAAGCATTTCCGCCCTAGCGATGGTTGCGGCCATGGTCGTGCCCTTGGCCGTCAGTGCTAAAATCACCCATCAGCTCGGCAACCCTGAATCCATTGAACACACCGATGCCAATACCATCGGCAAGTTTAATAGCGAGAGCCACAATACCAAGCGTCACCACGTCACCGGTAAGGTGACCGCGGTCAGCGCTACGTCGATCACCGTGGCGGTCGGCAGTGCCAGTGCCAACAGCAATGGCAACGGCAACACGAATGTGGGCGCCCCGAAAACATACACCTTTGTGGTTGACAGCCACACCGTCGTCATCCGCAAGTTTAAAGGGAAGTCAAGCATTTCTGAAGTCATGGTCGGTGACATGGTCATGGTCTGGGCCGACAAGCTTTCCGGCGGTACGGCCAAGTTGATCTGGGACAAGAGCATTTGGTGGGTAGGCATCAGCGGTACCATCTCAAACCTCGATGCCACCAACAAGATGTTTACCCTGACCATCATGAAGAATAAGATTGAGTTCACCACCACGGTCAAGACGGATGCTTCGACCACGTTTTGGCAGGGTACGACCGCCAAAACTTTCAGCGATCTGGCCAATGGTCAAAAAGTAACCATCCGCGGTAGCTGGGACAACATCGGTAAATTTCTCCTGGCCCGCAAAGTCACCTGGGAGTAGCTCAACGTACTGTCTTTCGACCGCAAGCATCCCCGTTTTAGCGGGGATGTTTTGTCTCAGGCGTGACACGGAGGTATTCGAGCATGCTTTGGACCACGTGCTCGACGTCATCCAGGGTGACAATCCTGACGGCTCTGGCCCGGAGCTCTGCCGCACCACGCCAACCGGTTAAATACTGGGCAATGTGTTTGCGGAATTCGAGCAGGCCGCGCGGTCCTTTCAGATCATGAACCAATGAGGCATGTTTTCGGATAACCGCAGCTATCTCGATTGGTTGCGGGGTAGCATATTTCTTCGTGGCGAGATACTCTCTTGTTTGATGGAAAATCCATGGCCGACCCATCGCCCCCCGGGCAATGCCCAGGCCGTCGGCTCCGGTCTGTTCCAATACTTCGGCCGCTCGTTCGGGACTGTTGATGCCGCCGTTGGCCAGGACCAGACCTGGGAATACCCGCCTGACCTGCCGAATCATGTCCAGGTCGATTGCGCCGTTGAAACCTTGTTCGTAGGAGCGGCCGTGGATCATCATAGCCGCGACCGGCAGGTCCTTGATGACTTCGGCCAGGTCCAACGCCGTGGCTCGGTCGGTACAGTCCGGATCAATGTGCCGCGCTTCTTTGCGGATACTGGCCCGGACCTTGATCGACAAGGGAATAGATATTTCATGAAGAGCCGCTTCGATCAGCTGGCGAGCATATTCTGGCTGTCGGAGCAGCGCCACCCCACTGCCGCTGCCCACGACTTTGCGGGCCGGACAGCCAAAGTTAATATCGAGTCCGTCAAAGCCCGCCTCTTCGACCATCCGTGCAGCTTGAGCAAACATGACCGGATCTCTACCGAAGATCTGACAAATCACCGGCCGTTCATCATCCCGCCGGGCCATCTTGGCTAGCGCTGACTTGCCCAGGTGCCCGATGGCATCAGAGGAAATGAATTCGGTGTACACAACATCGGCGCCGCCTTGCTTGGCAATGAGACGAAAGGCCAGGTCAGTGACGCCCTCCATCGGGGCGAGGACCAAGATTGGCTTGTTCAGTTGTAACCAAAAATTGATCATGCCGCAGAATAGTCTACTCTAGATAGAGATCCCTTGCTAGGGGCTCGGAATGACGCCCAGGAGGCGTCACTTTTTATGCAAGACCGGGCCGGTATCCGTGTCTTTAATCACATATCCCGATGCCTCTATCTCCCGACGAAAAGTATCGGCCAGCGTCCATTGTTTTTTTTGTCGCGCCTGCTCTCGCTGTTCCAGTAACTGCGCCACGCCCGCCGGTACCTCGCGGACAGCCGTATGCAGGCGGCCTGGGTCAACTGATGATAACCCCAGGGCCAGGACGCGATCGAAGACTGACAGACTTTGGAGTTTCGCCGACCACGGATACTCCGATTTTAGTAGTTGGTGCATGATCGCTACTGCCCTGGGAGTATCGAGATCATGGTTGACTGCCGCCGCGAAACGTTGCTCAAATTCGGCGCAGCCAATTTTTGGATGAACTTGATGTTCATCAATCTGATGCCAAATCTTCTCCAAGCCGATTTGGGCCGCCTGCAACGACTCCCAGTTGAAATTCATTTTTTGTCGGTAGTGTGTTTGCAGACAGAGATAACGGAAAGCCAGCGGGTGAACGCCTTTGGCAATCACATCAGCCAATGTGATGACGTTTCCTTCAGATTTTCCCATGCGTTTACCCGGTATGACCAGAAATTCCCCGTGCAGCCAAAAATTGACGAAAGGGGATTTACCGGTGGCGGCCTCTGATTGAGCGATTTCATTTTCATGGTGCACCGGAATATGATCAATGCCGCCGGTGTGGATATCAAATTGATCGCCTAGCTCCTTCATGGAAATAGCCGAACACTCGATATGCCAGCCAGGGAAACCCTTACCCCAAGGACTTTGCCACTCCATATCCCGCTTGGTGTCGGTCGGAGAAAATTTCCAAACGGCAAAATCGGCTGGATGCCGTTTTTCTTGATTGACTTCAACCCGGGCGCCAGCCACTTTATCTTCACGTTTCTGCCGGCTGAGCGCTCCATAGCTCGGAAACTTAGCTGTATCAAAATAGACGCCGTCCGAGGTCGTGTAGGTAAAACCTTTTTTTTCTAATATTTGAATCAAGGCAATTTGGTCTGGAATGCGATCGGTCGCCTTGACGATGATGTCCGGGGGAAGAATGTTCAGCTCCTTAATATCGTGCCAAAATTGGGTTTCATATTTCTTCGCGATATCCCAGGCAGTCTGATGCTCGGCTTTGGCGGCGCGTTGCAATTTATCTTCACCGGTGTCAGCGTCGCTCGTCAAATGCCCAACATCCGTCACGTTCATGACGTGCTTCACCTGAAAACCGTTCATGGTGAGCGTTCGTTTTAAGATGTCAGAAAAAATATACGACCGCAAGTTACCGAGATGAGCGGTGTCATAGACCGTTGGACCACAGGTATAGAGACCCACTTTTTTTCCGTGCAAAGGTTGAAACACGTCTAGGCTTCGGGTACGTGTATTATAGAGTTTCAATTCGCGCTTCATGATGTTACTGTATCATTTTTCGGCCGCGATTGTCGAGAAACAAAAACCCCCCACACCCATGCACATGGGTGTGGGGGCTAAAGGTGCGAAAGAGCGTTAGTTGCCGATCGGCAGGGTGAACATGACGACCATGGTCCACATGGCCAGGGCCGAGACGATGGTGCTGGCCAGGGTGATCCCGCCAACAACTTCAACCAGCCAGTGGTCTTTCTTGGCGACTGGTTTTCCTTGCGGCATCGGCAGGGAAGCCGATGGCATGGTGGCTGTATTTTCCATATGTATTTTTTTGTTTTGTTTTTTTCGCTTTCATCGGTTCTCCGGAGAAAAACCGACGATCGGTTCAGGCTTGTTGAGCTCCACTTGGCGCTGGCTGAACTCCAGCAGCCTGGGGAGGTCGACCTTGTGTCTTATGATCATTAATGAAACACACGAGATCCCGAGACCATTCGTTGACCACATCGGTTACATCCTGCGCAGTCACAATTGGACTCTCACTACCGTATTTCTGAGGGTTGCGGATCGCGGCCAGTCGAACCTTGGCCCCTGCTTCATCCATGGCATCGATGGCTTTATCTGGGTAGTGACGGTCTGGGAGACAGGTATTCGATAGTTCCACGGCCGCCACCAGCGCCTCGTCAGAAATGCGCACGCGGTGGTGGTCCTCATAGCGCGACCGTAGCCCTTTGATAATGTCCAGGGTCTCAGCCTTACTCGGTTCGGCCACGGTCACCGGTTGAAAGCGGCGCTCCAGGGTGACGTCATTGCGAATATACTGGTCGTATTCTTTCTGGGTCGTGGCGCCGATGGCCTGGAGCTCGCCCCGCGCTAAGGCCGGCTTGAGGATGTCGGCCGCGTCGATCGCGCCGGTCGCTTCGCCGGCTTCGGCCAAAGTGTGGAGCTCATCAATAAACAAAATAATTTCTCGTTGCGAAGCGATGACTTCATCGAGAATACCTTTTAAGCGTTTTTCAAATTCGCCACGGTACTTTGTCCCGGCCACCAGCCCGGAAAGATCAAGCGACAAGATGCGTTTTTCCTGAATGGGGGACGGAACATTGCCGTTAGCAATTTGGTTGGCCAACCCCTCGACGATCGCCGTCTTGCCAACGCCGGAATCGCCGACCAACACCGCGTTATTTTTGGTCCGCCGCGATAAGATTTCAATTACCCGCTCGATTTCCCGCTCGCGGCCAACCACCGGATCAAGTTTTTTTTGGCGGGCCAGGGCGGTCAGATCCTGTGAGTACAGCGATAAGATCGATCCGCGGATTCGCTCTTTGTTTGATTCGCGCAGCAGGACGACGCCAAAAAACATAAAGACCATGGCGAAGCCGAGGAGGAGGATGAGGCCGCCGGGGGTAGCAATGTTTTCGATGATGGTACTGATGACTGGACTCATTGACTCGAAAAATTAGGGTCGGAAAATCCAGGCGGCGATGGCGATCAGCAATGTGATGCCACTCGTCAGGAGGATAAAACCAACTGACAGCTTCAGTGCCGTCCGGGAGGTTTTTTGCTCAGTCGTGACCGGCCTTGGGGTCATAGCATTAATGGCGATTGATGACCAAACGAATGACGACGATCATCAAGAATGACAAGGCCGCATACCCCGCCACCAGGGTCGGAACAAACCGAGCAGGTTGGGGCGACGCGATCGTTCGTTGCGGGGCGGACTGACAGAGATTCAGAATTTGATGTCGCAAGAGGCGCCAGGCCATGAGCATATCATGGGCCGAGCGGAACATCTCGCCTTGCGCCTCGATGAGCTGCTCAATGCTGATCACCACGTCGCTGAGGGTCTTGGCCAATGCATCTGGCTGAGGGCCAAAACCATGCCGCTCGATATCAGCCCGAAGATCCAAAAACAAAGCGTGAAGGATTTGATATACGGCTTCAAGCGGCGGGGCCGAAGGTTGGCTGGCGACCACGCTTTGAAGAGTCTGATCGAGGGACGGGATGCGGTGATCGATGAGTATCAGCCAATCAGTCCCGATAAAAAAATGGATGGCATCAAAGTGCCAGCTGCCGGTCCCGGGCGGGCATACCGGCCAGCAGAGTACCAAGTGTACCTGATCGCGATATTGGCCACAGATATTATGTTTCGGGATAGTCAAAGCCGCCTCGAGATCAACCGGGTGGAGTCCGAACTTTTCTCGGAGCATGTCGAGCTCTTTGGCGCTTGGCTGCCGCAGATGCAGAATATTTGCGGCGGATGTCCGCAGTTCGTTGATGGCCATATGTTTTTTGTTTTGCTTTTGTTTGGGACTTCTCTTGATTTTCT
>JACQBO010000046.1 GCA_016194465.1 Candidatus Kerfeldbacteria bacterium | reverse complement strand
TTGGGGTATTCCGATCGATGCGGCTCATCGCCCCTTACACCTCGGGCCGTATTTTCACCCTACCTTTCTTTACGAATCGATCGGTGACCTTATCATTTTTCTTCTGCTCCTGGCCATGCACCGCTGGTCGAAGTTGCGGCGGATTTCCGGTCAACCTGGAAACATTGTTTTGACCTATTTCACTCTGTACAGTCTCCTGCGCATCGGCGTTGAGTCACTCCGGATCGACCGGGTGCCGATCATCGCTGGTATCCGTTTGCCATTACTCACTAGCCTCGTTATCATTGGTCTCGTCATCATCACTTTCTTTACTCGATCTCGCCACACCAATGCCCACGCCTGACCCACAAGTATCGAAGCTGCTTCGCGCTGAATTGCAACGCCAGCGTGATGGCCTAACCCTGATCGCCTCAGAAAACATTGTTTCCCCGGCGGTCTTATCTGCCGTTGGCTCCGTCCTCACGAATAAATACTCGGAGGGCTACCCTGGCCGCCGTTACTACGGCGGCAATCAAGTTATTGACGACGTCGAACGCTTAGCCATCGCTCGCGCGAAAAAACTTTTCGGTGCGGAACATGCCAATGTTCAGCCGCACGCCGGGGCGATCGCCAACATCGCGGTGTTTTTTACATTCCTAAAACCCGGTGACAAGATTCTTTCTATGGACCTGCGGGCTGGTGGGCACCTGACGCATGGCCTGCGGATCAACATCTCCGGCAAATACTTTTCCATTATCCCGTATGGGGTTGATGCCAACGGGTACATTGATTATCGTGAAGTGGCTCGCTTAGCGAAACAGCACCGCCCGAAAATGATTATCTCCGGTGCTTCGGCCTATCCGCGAGAAATTGATTTTGCTCAATTTGGCCGCATCGCTCAATCTGTGGGTGCTATTCATCTGGCTGATATTGCGCATATTGCGGGACTTGTCATCACCGGCCTTCATCCTAGTCCAATCCCCCACGCTGACGTCGTGACGACCACCACCCACAAAACCATGCGCGGGCCGCGCGGCGCCATCATTCTCTGCAAAAAAATTCACGCCGCAGCCATCGATCGCGCCGTGATGCCTGGTATTCAAGGCGGGCCACTCGATCATGTCATCGCGGGCAAAGCCCAGGCGTTTGCCGAGGCGCTCAAGCCAGAGTTCCGCCGCTATCAAAAACAAGTCATAAAAAACGCCGCGGTCATGGCTGAAGTCTTGCAAGCACATGGGCTGATGCTTTCCACTGGCGGCACCGATAACCATTTGATGCTCGCAGATGTCCGGCCACTTGGCCTGACTGGGGCTCTGGCGGAAAAGCTTTTGGAGGATGTAGGAATATATGTTAATAAAAACCTGATTCCCAATGACCCTCGTCCACCGTTGGATCCTTCAGGCATCCGTCTCGGCACGCCGGCTGTCACCAGTCGGGGTTTGAAAGAAAAGGATATCGCTGTCCTGAGTCACGCTATGGTGCAGCATCTCACCCGACCAAAAAATCTGTCCGTAAAAAAACAGGCGGCGAAAACAGTGGCTATCCTAACAAAAAAATTTCCCCTCTACCCAACCTTAAAATGAGTATGGCTAAAGTGCTTGATGGAAAAAAAGAAGCCGACAAGATTTTGGCTCGGTTGAAAAAGCTGTGCGCCGGGCGGCGGCCGGTCACCTTAGCCACGATTATCGTTGGCAACCGACCAGACTCCCGACTGTACATCAAGCTCAAAACAGCCGCCGCCCGGCGGGTCGGCATCCGGACGAAAGCTTTTTCATTGCCAGCAACCGCAACCCAAGGGCAGCTCGAATCTTTGATTCAAAAGCTGAATCGACAGCGAGCAGTTCATGGCATTTTATTACAACTTCCCCTACCGAGCCATTTGCATGCCGATCACGCGGTAGCGACGATCAGTCCCAAAAAAGATGTCGATGGTTTTCGTTTGAATAGCCTCGTGCCTTCACCCACGATTTTTGCGGTGCTGCGTTTACTGGAGATAGCCAAACCTCAGCCAAACTCGGCCATCACGATTCTCGGACGAGATTCTGTTTTTACAGAACAATTGGCTGAGCAACTCGCACGTCAAAAGCACCGGGTCTTCATCGTCGCGCCACGCCATGATTGGTCGAGTCACACCAAACAGGCAGACGTCATCATTACGGTTCTCGGTCGCGGGCCTAGGTTGGAGGCCAAAGACACCAAATCTAGTGCCATCGTCATTGACGTGGGGATCCGGCGGGTCAAAGGAAAGACTGTTGGCGATGTCGCATTATCAGTTTGGAAAAAGGCCAAGGCGGTCAGCCCAGTGCCTGGCGGTATTGGACCTTTGACGGTGGCTGGAGTATTATGGAATACGTATCAACTCGTCACCAGGCACCTATCATCCCGTTAGAAGTGGGGCCAGCCTCACCTAAGAAAAATCGTCAGGCCTAATGTTCTATTGTACTTTTTTTAATCATCATTATCTGATCGACTTCTAACGGGATGATTCTCCTTCGCTGGCTCCTCAGCGCCATCATCATTATGCTGGTCTCCTATCTCGTCCCGGGCATCCACGTGGCCAATTTTTACACCGCCCTGCTGGTGGCTCTCCTCCTTGGGTTAGTCAATGCGATTGTCCGACCAATCCTCATCATTCTAACTTTACCGATCACTGTTTTATCGCTGGGCTTATTTTTGCTATTCATCAACGCTTTTCTCATTCTTTTTGTCAGCACCGTCGTCAAAGGGTTTGTGGTTGATGGTTTTGGCGCGGCCTTGATCGCCGGCCTGTTGCTGTGGCTCTTAAACTGGGCCGTCAACGGAATGTTCTCGAAAGAAAAAACCCGCGTGGCCTAAGCCGCACGGGGAAGATGGGTGAGGATGTCGAATGCGGCTAGCCGCAGGTCTTCGGCATCCGCACAAGCGTAGACCGAGTACAGCTCGTCGACGATCTTTCGACAGCAGGGGTAGTGGCCGCCGCAAATGGCGGCCTCGGCAGTCTCCAAGCTCTTCTGATCAGAGCCAAAGGTGCGTTGATGAGCCTCGCGGAGATTGCGCACGTGCGCCAGCAGCCATTCCATGGTGCCTCCTAGCAAGGGGAATGAACAAGCAAAGTAACAGTGTTTTTTTAAAGCCTCCTTTTTTTTCGAGCAACAGAACCACCGTAGACTATCACAATATTGCCGGTCTGTCAATGCCATGCTACCATCGTGACTTATGTCTTTCTCCGTTGGCATGGTGCGAGCGGAACACGACATGGTTATACCGACATAACGGAGAAACTGATACCCTTCGCCTTTACGATAGAGTTACCGGCGCCTCGCTATGAGCGAGTCATCGTGAACCGTAGTAAACAGGGCAGGATTCTACGGTCAACGCCAATTTAATCGACTCTGGGTGGCTGCGTAGGTTTTTACACCCACCCTGGCCACACTATTGTTTGGATAAAAAAGGGTCAATCTCCATAGAGACCGACCCGTGTTGTACATCTTTGTGCGCTATCGGTAGAGGGACTTGAGGTGGCCCCAGGTTGAGTGGTTCGTCGGCGTGGGGAGATAGCCGAACTTCTGGATGCGATTGTTGCTGCCATCAGATACGGAATTGTATCCGTTGGAGTCAACCGTTACATCTTCTGCTCGTCTGAACTCGCCTGGTCCGGTACCGGTAGTACCCCATTTTATAAGGAATGTACCGTTGCTGTCGAATACCTGAACCCGATTGTTCATAGTATCCGCCACATACACCCTTCCTTCCGAATCAACAGTGATTCCTTCTGGGCCATTAGGGCCAAACTGGCCATCAGCGGTTCCCGGACTGTCCCAGGAAAGAACCATTGTTCCGTTAGACGACCTGCACGCAAGGGTCGTAAAAAGGATATTGTGCAACCGCGGTCTAGACGGGGTTCCTAAAAATTTATAACACCACCGAAAAACCCCAAGCGTAAGCTCGGGGAGATTTATTATGCCCTTGCGGTATTCTGTCGTGGAATCAAACAGGTGTCTGTTCTCTGTTGGAAATGTATTTCTTTGACGATCAAAGCTACCGCTGCGTTAAAATGTACGACTCCGCTTTGTTATTATACTCCGTCGAGCTCGGAAATAGAGCGGCAATCTTTTTATCGATTACTTGTGGATCGATGTACCAGTCCTCGAATGGATCACTTCGATTCAGGATAGCAATATTTCCTCCTACCAATTCATACCCGTGCGAAAGGAGAATTGCTCGTGACTCATCTCGATTTCGTTTCGATTCCTTGACATTGATAGATGGATCATAAAAGTCCGTTTCGTAGGTAATGACTGAAAAGCGATACCGATCGAGAGGTAATTTTTTCAAACAGGCAAGAGTTTGGGATTGCGGATCGATATCCAGTTGCAAGTAGTCGATGTGATTACCAAATCCATTCTCACGGAACAATCGTTCGTAATCTACGCGCAGTGCATCGTTGACAACAAAACTATTTTTTCGTCCTCTTGTTTTGAATGAAGATCTACTGTTCTCGTCTATATCGATTGAGACACCTTTCCACTGAAAATGCGATTCCAATAGATATGTGTTGTTGATTAGTATCGCATCTTGGGCGCCAATCTCGACATAGGTGCCGTTACGTTTGCCATTTAACATTGAGAGTACAAGCATATCCTGGTACGCTTGTGAGTAGTTTCGTTCAATCGTTTCCGATCCGGGAAACTTGTTCCGGAGCCGATAAAACTTGTTTTTTCGTATCGACCAACCAAATCATCTCTCTCTTTATTACTGGAGCGAGCAGAATTATTTGAGGGCGTGACTCGCGCTCTGAGCTTCTGGATGAGTTGGTTGACAAAAAAATGAGCTTTCGTGATTGGGTTGCGCGCATTCATTTTTTTACACGGTCTCCATTAATAATTCAACGTCTGACAGTAGTCAATAGAAAGGCAGGTAAAATAAAAAAGCCACTTAACACCATCTCTTATAATAATTCTGAAAGTGTATCGTGTCAAGAAACCGTACAGTTAACACCTTGAGGTGACACTCCCTATACTGATGGGTAACACCTGTTCACTATGCTTTTATGAACCCAAGCAGCTACTAGGTTGTCAGTCGAGATAATATCCTTATAAGTGTAAGATAATTGAGATTTCATATGGCTTTTAAGTCGCCCCCCCCCCAGCTTTCCCCGAGTCTTCCAATTTTACAGAAAGCGTCTGGTGCCTACAAACTATGGCACGAAACGTTACAACATTTCCCTCGGCTTGAGCGCTTTACCCTCGGCGTAAAGATCGATGGGCTCTTCAGCGAGGTTTTGGAGTATATATTGCTAGCTGGTTATTCAGCCAAAACCCAGAAGTTACCAATTGTACAACGGGCTACTACTAAGCTGGATTCGGTCAAGTTTTTTGTCCACATCGCATGGGAACTGAAAGCATTGGACAATAATAAATATATTCGCCTTTCTGAGCCACTGACAGAGATTGGTCGAATGCTTGGCGG
>JACQBO010000021.1 GCA_016194465.1 Candidatus Kerfeldbacteria bacterium | reverse complement strand
CCAACTTTTCTGTGGTCGGCAGACTGGGAAGAAACTCTTTGAGCCAGGAAAGTGGGAGCAGCATTAGAACTGTTTCAAAAATTCAAGGTTGCCGATGTAAAACAGACGGACATCGGGAATGCCGTATTCGAGCATGGCCAGTCGATCCAGGCCCATGCCAAAGGCAAAACCCTGCCACTCGCTTGGTTTGAGACCCATATTTTTTATGACCGTCGGATGCACTAACCCGGCGCCAACCATCTCCAGCCATCTCCCCGGCTTGCCTGGTGCTTCCCACCACAGGTCAAGTTCGATGCCCGGTTCGACGAATGGAAAATAGCTTGGCCGGATTCGAACTTTCTTCCCAGGATACAAACGATCCATGAATGTCTTTAGGGTGGTTACAAGATGAGCCATGGTCACATGCCGATCAACGAGTACGCCGTCGCACTGAAAGAACATCGATTCATGCGTGGCGTCCGTCGCTTCGTGACGGTAGACCTTGCCGACTTCCACCACTTTGAACGGTGGTTTGGCTTGGTGCGATTTTGGCCAGCGCAACTGGACGGTTGACGAGTGGGTTTCAAAATTAAACCAGGTCGTTTCAAGTTCGGGTCCTTCGTGGATGTCATACCCAAAGCTCCGCCAAATATCCAAAACTTTCCGGCTGAACTGCGTCAATGGATGGAGATGGCCGCGTTCCGGCCGTTCGCCGGGCAACGTCGGGTCAAGCACGCTCGCTACGGTCGACTTGGTTTCGTTCAGGAGCTGTTCCAGCTGTTGTTTCGTCGCATTCGCCGTCTGGCCAATCTGACGTCGTTCGGCCGGACCGAGCGTTGACATCTGGGACATGAGCTTCGCCAAGCGGCCGTGGCGTCCGAGGATTTCGGAACGTAATCGATCCGCTGACTCCGGATGGTCGACCAACTGCTGCCGAGCCTGTTCAAGCAATGCCTGAAATTCTTGTGGGTTCATGAACTTGGATGTAGTGAGCGAGCACGTTGCGTTTGCCCGGCCAGGAAAAACATTTCTATCACCCCGGCTAGAAGTAACAAGATGATGAGCGTCCAAACATTGAGCCACCGAGCTGCTTGGAGCATCAGCGCCAGAACTAGGGCGCCACTGAGAAGGGAGGCCTGCCGGAGCGAGACCGCAATTTGCTGAAAAAGCACTTTGTCGGCCTCAAGCCAGTAGCGGAGAAAGAAACCGATAATCGTTAACGACCCCATCAAAGCTAAAAACAAGCTCAGGTAAAACAAAGCCAGGACCGACCCGCCGCCTGAAGGGTCCAGCGAAGTGATGATCATCACCCAGGAAACCCATGATAGGGCCGTACCGATCGAGACAACAACGAGAAACCGAATCAAGGACATATGCTTAGGAATTATAATGATTTTTTGCGTTCTTGACAAGCCGCCGGGGTGGGTGTAGACCGAAAGAAAGAGGCTCTTTCCACCCACCCGGCCAAAAAGGAGGTGACCAATGCCATCCAAGCCATTGCGCTTGATCGAGTACAAGCGCCCAGCCCCCATCAGCCCTCGATCCCGGTGCTGTCTACCGATCAGCGTCATGACCTGTCGGTTCCGCTCGGCCGCTGGGCTGCGCTGTTCGGCCATGCCGCGCATCAAGCGATTCTTAGCCGGTGAAATGATCTCCGATCAGCTGTTTGATCGCGTCGTCATCGCCGCCGGTGAGGCACTGCCTGACTGCCTGCAGCATGGCCGGCCAGGCTCGTACGCTAAGGTACTCCTCTTCACCATCGTTCGTCAGGACTTCATCACCGTCGTCCTGACAGTCGACAACCCGATCGGCGCCAGCGGGAATCAGTTTTTCGAACCAGATCAGTGTCATCGACCCGAGCAATTTTACGAGCTGGGATCCCGAGGGTTTGGCGTCGCGCTCCTGACCAACGTCGTGGATGGCTTCGATGTCATCCCCGGCCGCGGGCGCTGCGACCGGATCCTGGTGTTCGAAGAACATGTCGGGGGAGCCTAAGACCTAGGCTCCTTTTTTTGTCTTGACCCCGCACCACAATGGAAGGAATATGCTAAAGAAATTACAGATGCCCTTTGAAAGTGAAGGCACCCTTGTAGAAAAATAATCAAACTGTCCATTGTGGTGCGGGGCTGACCTCTTACGATCAATTTGCTACCATGCCCTTCGGCTCATTTTCTTTAACCGAAAAGCGGAAGTAGCTCAGTAAGCTTTAGTCGAAAATGTATATAAAAATACAGCAAAAATGAAAGGCTAGAAATCGAAAAAAGCCCTAACCTTGAGGAGTTATTGTTCTTTCAAGTTTTCAAATTGGCCATACTTTTGTATACATTTTTCAGTAAAACTTACAGGGTCTCCTGTAGAAAAGCGTTGTAGAGTTGGGGATCCTTCGCGCGCGCTCAGGAATACAAACTCTTACATTTATCTAAACTCGCAAATCTCCTCAAAACTCCCAAAAGAAAAAACCCGATCCGCTGACGCGAACCGGGTTGGGTACTGTTGATCGAATTGTTCGTAGTCGCGAGAATCAGGGAACGGGCGTCAGGCCGTTTCGGCCGAGCAGTGCTGAAGCTTCATCGTTTGGACGCTCGTGCGCCAGTCGCACCGTTTCGTCCCACTCGTCATACCACCCCATGCAGACGAGCATGAAGACGACCGCGTGCGCCCCGGCTCCGAACATGTACATGTCGAGCTCATGTGTTCGGCGAAAAACTACAGTCATTACCCAGCCGAAGAACATGGGAAGCGCAGAGATGACCAGCCAACCGAGGGCCCAGGGATGCGGACTCATGACGTCCATCATCCCCCAGGTTACGCACTCTTTGGCCATGAGTTTCGGGATGTTGCGGCGGATGTGCTGCTTGAGCCGGCGCAGGAACCAGATGTCGAGGGGCAGGGTCAGGACGAAAGTGATGAGGTTGGTAGCTACCAGCTGAAATGAAAAGTGCATGACCGCCTCCTTTGCTAAGTAAAGTTAATCACGAAAAATAATCCGAGTCAACTCGAAAGCCCGGCCGTATCCCTGAGACCACAGCCGAAGGGTCTCCTCAAGAAATGCTTTTCAAATTGGAGATCCTTCGCGTGCGCGCTTAGGAATACAGCTCGCTAAATCGCCCGAAACTCGCAAATTTCCTTAAAATCACAAAAGCTACAAACAATTTTCGACGGCGTCGGCCGGAAATCTCCGCTCCGGATTTTTTTGATGGAATCGACGACCCATTCTTTCGCCGCGTCAGTATCTTTCTGCGTTGGTTTTAACGTATTGTCTTTATTCTCATCAAGAAAGTAATATTGCAACTCTTCGACTTCCGCGTTCAAAATATTCGGATCCTGTGCGGCGAGCATGTAAATCAGGAGCTGGTACTTATCTTCTTTTTCGAACTTATCTTTGAATTTTCCGGTTTTATAATCCACAAGTTTTACTCTTGCTTGGCCAGTTTTTTTATTCTTTGAAAGTTCATCAACCCGATCAATGCTGCCATTAATCACAAACTCTTCAACTTTCAAATTAAAGGGCTGTTCGACCGCTAGCACCTCCGGCGGGTATTTGGAGACTTGTTTGTACCACTCCGTCAGCGATTCTTTGCCCTTGGCAAAATAATCACTTCGCTTTTTCTTCGTGTCATACCATTCGTCAACAAAACTCCGCTCGTACATGGTCAGTAATTCCTCGAGCGAAACATATGGCGATTTCAAACTGGCATCGGTTTTCCGCGTATTCCATAGCGCAAAGAAATTCTTGAGCGCATTGTGCATACTCGTGCCATACGACAACTGGTAACTCCCCCGCCGCGGCACTTGAAGCACAAAAGCATATCGATATTGCCAGGGACACTTCGCATACGTTGAGAGTTTGGTAAAGTTATATCGATCATTACCCGCCCCCACACCAATGAAAGATCCCATTGGTGTGGGGGGGCTTGGCTGGAATAGCCTCTCTGGCAATGGTTCAGCCTTGGACTTGGCTTTGACGGGCGGTTCAAGGAGTTTCAACTCATACAAAAATTGTGATGGTTTCTTACGTCGTGTCCCACCATAATCTTCGGCCGCGGTGAAGAAAATCCCATCGCGAGCCCGGGTGATCGCGACATACATCAATCGTCGTTCCTCCTGTAGATGCGCATCGCCCGATGGCAATATTTCCCGCACCAACGCATCCGGCACCTCAATCGCGTCTTTGCGGTCCATCGATGGGAAACGCTGATCAACGGCATTACAAACAAAAACGTAAGGAAACTCTAAGCCTTTGGCGGAGTGAATGGTCATGATCCGAATCGTTTCTGGACCAGATTCAACATCATGCTCAAGCGCACCAGCATCGCCGGATTCCGTCACGTGCTGGATGTAGGCCAAGAATTCTCGTACCGTGCCCTCTGGTTTGCCGGCCAAAAATTTTTGCACTGTCGCATAAAATTGTTTCAGCAAGCGGACCAGGTCTCGCGATTTTGTGTCATCAACTTTCGTGATGTCTTTCAAATACCCTGAGTCATTCAAAAATGCTAGCACGACCTCACCCACGTTTTTTTGCTGGGCCAAGGCTGTATGACTCGCGACCAACGTCATGAGCTGTTCAATGCCTTTATTCCCTTCCATAGACAAGGTTACTTCATCGCAATGTTCCATCGCTTCGAACAGCGACCAGGCTTTTTTCTTGGCTATGTGCGTTAGTTCAATGATGTCGCGCTGCGGCACATTGAACAACTGATGACCTAATATTCGATGCACGGCCGCACTTTCATGATAATTATCAAGCAGACGCAAATAGGCCAAGACATCGAGCACCAGCGGCTTCGTGAACAGTCCACGGGCCGCCAGAAATGTGTATGGCATTCCCCGCTTCTCGAATTCTTGGATAAAAAGCTCGGCATGGTCATTGGCCCGCACGAGTAAACAAAAATCATTCCACGCTGCTTGGCTGTTTTTTTCTTTCATTTCGGTGATTTTGTCAGCCACGACCCGAGCCTCTTCTTCTTGCGTCTGGACGTGCATCAATTCAATCTCACCCTGGCCATCGCGCTGGGCTTTCAACCGTTTCACCACTTTCAATTCGCCGTCCTGCGCCGTCTGGTGCAGGGCCCCGCCATCCATTATTTTGGCTTCCAGTCGGTCAGGGTTATTTAACTGGATAAATTGGTAGGACAAGTCAAGGATGGACTGTTTCGTGCGGTAGTTTTTTGTCAGAACAATCACTTTTGCGTCAGGAAAATCCTTTTCGAATTCAAGAATGTTGGAAACGCTGGCCCCGCGGAACTTGTAGATGGACTGGTCGTCATCGCCGACGACCGCCAGATTATTTCGCGGTGCGGCTAACCGTTTGATCAGCTCGAACTGAGCCCAGTTGGTGTCCTGAAATTCATCAACCAGGATGTGTTGGAACTGGTGTTGGTACTTTTTCAGAATCGCCGGACGTTCGCGAAGCAGCTTCAGGGTATAGAGAATAAGATCACCAAAGTCCAGGGCACCTTCGTCCAACAGTAGCTTAGTGTATGTTTCGTATGCTTTCGCCATTTCCATAACCCGGTCCGCTTCGGCCACGTCTTCTTCCGGCAAAGACTTTTTTGCTTTTCCTTTGGTCAGCGCCCTAGCGTATTTAATATATTCTTCAGGCGAAATATCCTCATCTTTCAAGCGAGAAAAATGTTTAACGAGCGCCGAAATAAACTTGGTGGGATTCCCCAGTGGCCGATAATAATTAAGCTCGAACTCATCGAGGTGGTTGCGGATCAGCATCCACTGCTCCGTTTGGTTGAGCAGCCTAAAATTATCGGGCAAGCCAATATCGAGCGCGTGGGCTTGCAGTAGCCGTTGTCCAAAACTATGGAATGTGGTCACCCACAGATCAACGTAGCCGTATGGTAAAATCCGTTCAACCCGGTCTTGCATTTCATCGGCCGCTTTGTCCGTAAAGGTTAGGGCCAGGATGTTGTCCGCCGGCACCTGCCGGTTCATGATCAGGTCGGCGATGCGTTCGGTCACCACAGTCGTTTTTCCGGTCCCGGCGCCGGCAATAATCAACAGCGGGCCATGACCATGAGTAATGGCTGCTTGTTGTTCTACATTTACTTTTTCAGGGATGACACCGGGCATACGATCATTGTAGCATGGCGGACCCCCTTGCCGTCGCCCCGCCATACGGCGGGGCTTCCTCCCTTCCCCCGTCCCCGGGGGAAGGTATTAAAAAGCGCTCCCCGGAGGAAGCGCTGGTGAAAGGACGCTAAGCACGTTTCATCCGCATGCCGTATCCGCCGATGCCGATGCCGGATCCGAACGTGTAGACGACCACGAGATCGTCCGGCTCAATCGTGCCATCAAGCACTAGGGTGGAGAGCAGATGCCCAGTGCTCGCACAGCTCATGTTCCCGCGGGACGAGACGTGGCGGCGAACGACCTCGGGACGAAACGTCGGGCAGAGACGATGGAGCCGGGACACCAGCCAGTCAATCGTCTTGCCTGATGGCTGATGCGGAATAAAATGGTCAATCTGGGCCGGATCGATGTTTGCTTGTTCGAGCGCAGCGGCAATGCGGGGGGCCACCATTTCTCCGACGTACTTGTGGACGAGCGGTCCTTCCTGAAAGAATCCCGTTTTGGTCTGATAGATCATGTCGATCGCTGCGGTGTCCGTGTCGAAGTCGAAGAACAGGAACTGTTCGTCGTTGCCGAGATCGGCCGGCGTCAGAAGCAAAGCCGAAGCACCATCGCCGAACAGGTTGCAATGCTTATATTCCTCTTGCGGCGCGAGTCTGGTCGTCTCTTCCGCGCAGATGGCCAGGGTCATGCGTGACGCGCCGGTCCGAACGGACATCCACCCGGTAAACAGCACCGCCGCTCCGGTTTGGCAGGCATCTTGCAGGTCACAGCAATAGGCGCCCATCGGCAAACCGAGCTTCTTCTTGATCCGAGTGGCCGTGCTCGGGTAGCCGAATTCACGAGTGTTCGACGCGCAAAACATGAGGTCCAGATTGCCCTCCCTGAGCCCGCTGTCTTTCAAGGCCATGCGCGCCGCCCGGAAACCGAGTTCGGCCACTGGATTCGGCTCGTCGGACGAGCGTCGAACCATGTAGCGGGACTCAATGCCGGTTTCCTTGACGAACTTTGCGATACCGGCTGCGACCAGTTCACGTTCCGTCATGCCGGGCTGGCCGACATCCTGGAAGAGTTGGTCACGGCCTTCCTTGGACAACACATCCGTGATAAAGGTCGCATTATCGAACCGGTATTCCTCCGGAAGTCCGTCAAATCCATAGCCGCAAATCTGCACCGGCACGCCCGGCGGCAGGGTCCGTACGTCCACGAACATTGAACTCTCCTTTTTGGTTAAGGTAAAAGGTGCGCTAGCACACTCCAGTCCTACGCCTTTTTTCTATTCTCGTCAAGCACAAAACAACCTCTCTTCTTCTCTGGAACGCTAGCTAAGAAACAGATTCGAACATTACCTGGTGCTCGCCGCCGAGTTTGGCCAGCAGAAGATGGACCGTTACATCAGGGAAGCGCTGACTGACGAGTTTCCTGGCGGCTCGGAGATCACTGGTGTGTCGTTCGGTTTCGGCCACTGCGTCCGCCGCCAGGTCAGCGCCATACGCCCCGCAGTCACGATGGTTGATCAGGTACAGGTCTGTAATGGCGTGTAGCCGCTTCGAAATGTCGATTTGCCGCAGGATGAATTCCTGGTCTTCGGGCTTGGCCGGATCGGCCAAGTTTTTTGCCGCTCCCGCCACCGCGACTTTGTCGTATTGCCCTTTCAACCCCATTTGCTTGTGCAAATAATTCTTGATGCCCGGGATAAAGCGGAAATCGATGCAGTGAAGAACGAGGGCTTTGGCTTGGTGGGACATACGTTATTTCAAAAAAAGAAAAAGGAGATCGGTAGTGTACCAATCTCCAAGGTTAGGCGCAAGGCCGGGGTTAGACTTCTTGAAGGAGCTTGTAGCTCATGAACACTGGGTGCTTGTGGTTGATGGCGTAGGTCCGCTCGCGACCGTCTTCATGGTGGACATGGAGAAAGGAGTACACGCCGAGATCGGCGTCGAGCTTCTTCAACCGGTTGCGCCCATGGAGCGTGCAGGCGATGATGTCGTCAATGCTCATGTCGAGCAGGCCAGCTTTGCCGCACGGCCAATGGCTACCGAGCGCCACAACTTTCGCCCGCTTGAGGCTGACCGATTCCATGACCGCCCCGATCATGACCTGATCGAGATGCAGGCTGCGGTCGACCGGCGTCGCGTCCGAAAGCAGGATCCCACCCCCGTTCATCGTCAGGGAATGGACTTTGCAGCCATGCAGACCGCACTTGTGATCGTAGATATCCTTGATGTAGTCGCAGTCGCCGCAGGAAACCATGACCACTACGCCGTGAGCGTCCAGCCCGGCGGAAAAATCTTCAAACAGGGCTCCCTGGTTCCGCAATTCCTGAATCCGCGCATACTGTTGTCGATTGAACTCGGGCATGCAATCCTCCGTGGTTGCGTTGTGCTGGACCTTAGTCCGTAGAGCTAATAAGAACGTTTAGACTGATCAGGATAGCTTCGCAGGTAAGCAAATCAGGCCTCAATAGCGTTGTTATGCCCAAAAACATTACTCGCCCCATTTCTAACGGGGTCAAGATCAGATTTTTCCCCTTCAGGACCTAAGGACCAATATGGGGCTGCGTATGGCTCCGATGCTTTTTCACCACGCGCAAACGGGCTAAATCACGTTCGAGTTTCGCCGCCATGCGTGCATAGTCAACATGTTCTTTACTCATCTCCTGTTTAGTCTTTTCGGCCCGAGCAATCGCCTCCTGTACCCGTTGCTCGTCGATTTCTACCACATGTTCGGCCGTGTCGGCCAGAATGACCACCTTGTTGGGCTGCACTTCAATAAACCCGCCACCAATAGCGTATGGCTCAGCTTTTCCGTCGTGCCGAATTATCATTTCTCCGGCCTTGAGCACGGCGGTCAAAGGGACATGTTGGGGTAAAACGGTAATCTCGCCATCAACCGTGGGAACCGATAAACTTTCTACTGGCCGCCGTAAGACTTCGCGTTCGGGGGTGGTGATGATGAGTTCCAGATGCGCCATCCTTATGGTCGTAACTCCTGTTCCGTGGCCACGCCTTTGT
>JACQBO010000054.1 GCA_016194465.1 Candidatus Kerfeldbacteria bacterium | reverse complement strand
AAAATCCTCCGGTTTGACGATCCGGAGCAGGAACAAGAGCCCGATGTAGGTCAGGCCCATGAGCGCGGCCACACCCACTAGGCCGGGCAGGCGGTGGGTGGCCGGCAGCACCTTCTGGCCTAAGAGCGCAATCGCCAACCCGGCCATCACCGTTTTCGTCAATGTGAGCAGCAAGTAGCCGTACCTGACGCGAACTAATCGGCGGACATACCAGAAACCAAGGCTAAAGAGCAGAACCGATGATAACACTGAGAGGACCGCGACCGAATGATAGGAGTATCGGCGGATGAGAAAGATGTTGGCGGACCGCGACCGAATGATAGGAGTATCGGCGGATGAGAAAGATGTTGGCGACGATGTTGAGTACAACGGTGATGGCAATATTGATGGTGTTACGGGTCTGATGATTGGTGGCGTTGAGTAAATAGCCCACCGGAAAATTGAGAAAGAGAAAAGGTAAACCGAGCGCCAAAACGCGTAGAGGCCAGACCGCGTCCAGCCACACTTTTTTCCAGCCAATCAGGATAATCGGATGTGCCAACAGGGCCAGTGTCACCATGACCGGGATGGCGACGATCATAAGATATCGCATCGAATTGGTAAAGATCTCTTCTAAGGCCTCATTTTCTTTTTGATACATCGCGCTCATGGCCGGGTAGATAGCGGCCACGAGAGCCGAAGGTAACACCTGGAAGGCGAGAATGACCTTGCTGGCGGTGCCGTAGAGTCCGACGATCCGACGGTCCTTGAAGAGGGTCAGGAGGACATTGTCGCTGTTGGCGTAAATAGCTACCGCTAAGCTGGCCAGGGCAAAGGGCCAGGCCAAGATTAAGAGTCGCTTGATGACCGGCCACGACCAGTGCGGCCGGAAACTAAAACCTTGGCGCCAGAGATGAAACGCGGCGTAGAGGAAGTTACCGGTACTGCCGGCGACCAGGGCGATGATAATAATGATGGATGGACCCCCGAGCTGGACGACGGTGATGGCCACGATCATGATAATGATGCGGTGGAGCACTGTGCCGACTGATTCAAATTCTAAGCGCTGAATACCCCGAAAAAAACCATACATGGTCATGGTCATGGAGTCGAGAATCATGGCCACGGCGGCCCAGTAAAAAAACCTGGGCGGCGTGTGCGTCAGGCCACGGTGGGTGACCAGCAGGACCACGCCGAACATGAGCCCCGTGACCACCACGGCACTGATCAGCTTGACCGCCATGATGGCACGAAGGTCTTCGCGACCTTCGGTTTCGCTCCGGGCGGTCTGCCGAATGAATGCCGGCGTTAAACCCAGATCAATGAAAATCGTAAAAAGATTGATGAACGCCAGAGCGGTAAAGTAATCGCCGATCACGGTCGGACCAACCAAGACAGCGATGATCGGGATGTAGAGCGACGACAAAATCCGCTGGCCAATAAAGGCCAGGGTTAAGTAGGTCGTATTGCGGGCAACCCGACTACCTTGCGGTGCGGCGTCGGTCGAGGACATAGGCCGCGTGGTTATCGTTTCTGCCACTGTGGCGCGCGGCGGGCTCGCTTTAAACCGTACTTTTTTCTCTCTTTGACCCGGGGATCCCGCCGGAGGAAACCAGCGCGCTTGAGGGGAAGCCGCAGGTCAGCGTCATCGGCCACCAAGGCCCGGGTAATACCTAAACGAACAGCATCAGCCTGGCCGTGCGAACCACCACCAGCCACTTTAACCGTCACCGAGCCTTGTTCATTCCGATGGCTGGTGACCAAAGGGTCGCGCACGGTTTTTTGCAAAACAAAGGTGGGAAAATATTCGACCAGCGGACGATTATTGATGGTGATCTCACCCGAACCGGTGGGATGCAGGCGGACACGGGCGACGGCCTGTTTCCGACGACCGACCGCAAAGATATAGGTCGGCCTAGTCGTAGGCGGCACTGGAGCTTCCTTGGTCGCGGCGACGGCGCGGCGCGTGCTCACAGGCTTCTTTTTTGTTGCCTTTTTTGGAGTCTTTTTGGTCGTAGGCATGACGCTATGATTTAATTTCCAGGGTCAGGAGTTTCAAGGCTTTAGCGCGAAGTTTATTAGCGGGTAACATTCGTTTGACGGCCAATAAGAGAACATCCTCTGGCCGCTTGGCCAGCACTTCAGGCAGTGTTCGCGTCTTCAAGCCACCCGGGTACCCAGAAAAATTGTAATACTTCTTGTCTTGTGCTTTCGTGCCGGTCAGACGGACCTTGTGCGCATTATGGACAATCACTTTGAGCTCTGGCAGGCGATCAGGACGATAGGTCGTCAATGTTTTGCCGCGAAGCGCCGCCGCGATCTGACTGGCGATGCGCCCGAGAATCTGATTGTCGGCGTTAAATTCAATCGTCATCATATGCTAGGAAACAAATTCAATCATGACTTGTTCGGCGGCATCGCCGGCCCGGTGGCCAATCTTGACGGCTCGCGTATAGCCGCCGGCTCGTTTGACGTAGCGCGGACTCAGCGTTTCCAAAACCTTCTTCACCACTTCATGATCATTCAAACGACTTAAGAGCTGCCGGCGGTGAGCCAAGGTTGGCGTTTTACCCACCGTGACGATCCGTTCGGTTTGTGATCGAACGACCCGACCCTTGGCAGCGGTCGTCGTGATTTTTTCATGTAAAATTAAACTGCGAACAAGGTTACGAATCAGACTCTGCCGAAGGTCGGCGGTCCGGTCAAGCGTGACTTTATTCTTCCGATGTCTCACGTCGCCTCCTGCTCAGAACTCTTCTCTTCTTCGGGAGCCTTTTCTTCCGTAGTTTTAGCTTTGCGCTTCCGCTTTGGCTTGGCGGTCGGTTCATCAGTGGTCGCTTCGGCTTCAACAACTTCATCTGCATCCTGGCCGGTCGGACCGTTCAGGACAAACTGAAAGTGGTCGAGCATGATTTGGGACGCCTGTTGCAAAGCCTCGGCGGGCGAAATCGTCCCATCGGTTGTAATATCAAGCAGGAGCTTGTCGAAGTTGGTAATCTGTTCAACGCGGACGTGCTCGGTCGTGAAATTAACGTTCTTCACCGGGGTGTAAATCGCGTCCAAGGCAATCGTGCCAATGTCCAGTTTTTCCTTTTCCCGGTTTTCCACCGGAACATAGCCGCGACCCATAGCCACGGTCAGCTCCGCTTCAAACTTACCTGCTTTATCAGTCAGCGTGGCGATTGGCTGGTCAGCGTCAATCACTTCGACTTCGGCATTGGGTTGGATATCGCCGGCCGTGACCATTTTGGCGCCATGCGCCTTGACCGTCACGGTCACTGGGCCATCCGAGTGTAATCGTAGGCGGATTTGCTTCAAGTTGAGGAGAATATCGACGACATCTTCTTTGACGTAGGGCAAGGTGGTAAACTCATGCGACACATCGCTAAACTTGACGGCGGTGATGGCCGCGCCAGGCAGCGACGAGAGCAAGACGCGGCGCAAGGCGTTGCCGATCGTGACACCGTACCCCGGGTACAGCGGCTCAATCGTGAACACTGTCTGGGCCGCTTTGACTTTCTTGGTGCTAAGAATTTTTGGCAGAGGGAAAGCTTCCATATGTACGCGTATTAAAAATGTTAACGAGAGTAAAATTCGACGATCAATTGGGGGTCGATGTTGAGCTCGAGTTCGCGGCGGCTTGGAATGGCCAAAATTTTTGCCGTGGTTTTTTCTTTATCGACTTGCACCCAGGCTGGTGCTTCGTGATTTTCCAGAGTCTTCTTCATGTTCTCCACGTACTTGCTCTTCAGGCTCTGCGGGCGGATCGTGACGATATCATTGACGCGGACCCGGGCTGACGGAATGTCCACCAGACGGCCATTCACCTGGACATGGCCATGGGTCACAAACTGGCGGGCCTGGGCACGGGTCATGCCAAATCCGGCGCGGTAGACGATGTTGTCCAAGCGGCGCTCCAGCATCTGCAGGAGAATTTCACCGGTGTCGCCGGTGCGTTGAAAAGCTTCTTCGAAATATTTTCGGAACTGGCGTTCGAGCACGCCGTAAATCAACTTGGCTTTTTGCTTTTCTCGAAGCTGAAGGCCGTACTCCGAAATGCGGGAGCTAGCGCTCGGCCCATGCTGTCCCGGTGGGTAGCCACGGCGCGTTAAAACTTTGGCTTCTTTGGCTGAAAAAATAAGTGGCTGTCCGAAGCGGCGACTGTGGCGCATTTTTGGTCCGAGTTTCCGTGCCATCCCGTTAGAAGTGAGGTAAGTAAAGTTTGTGAAAAGAAGAATATTTCAACTGGAGATGTTCATTCAGGCAAAGCATGATTCGATTCACTTCTAACGGGACCATATAGTTAGACGCGTCGTACCTTTCGAGCTCGCGGCCCATTGTGCGGCATCGGAGTAATATCTTTGATCATGCCGATGTTGAGACCAGCACCGCCGAGCGCCCGGATCGCCGCTTCGCGACCAAGTCCCACACCGCGGACAAACACATCAACTTGTTTCAGGCCCATCAGCTTGGTGCGCTCCACCACATCGCGGACAATCACACCGGCCGCGTACGGCGTACTTTTCTTCGGGCCTTTGAAACCAACCTTTCCGGCCGACGCCCAAGCGAGCACTTTCCCACTGGTGTCAGTTAGGGTCACAATCGTGTTGTTGTACGTGGCTTGAATATGCGCGTGGCCATGGGTCACAAACTTCTTTTTCTTAGCGCCACGGCTTTTCTTCATTTTGACCGCGCCTTCACCTTCGGCCTTGTCTTCAGCTTTTGGTTCAGTCACCGCATCAGCTACTGGCGCTTCGGCCACTGGTTCAAGCTTGATCGGATCTTCTTTTTTGACTTCTTCGTCAGGCATAGAAAAATATTAGGTCTTTTCCGCGGCTGGTTTACGGCCAGATCCCATGGTCCGGCGAACGTTTCCGCGTACGGTCCGAGAATTCGTCTTAGTGCGTTGGCCGCGGACCGGCAAATTTCGGCTGTGCCGCACCCCGCGATAGGCACCGATTTCTTTCAGTCGCTTGATGTTCAGCAGGACTTCCCGTTTCAGGTCACCTTCAACTTTGTAATGCTTTTCAATAATGTCGCGGAGTTTGCTAATTTGGGCATCGGTTAAATCGGCAACTTTCGGGTTGTCGGTGATTTCCGCTTGGGCCAAAATCTTTTTTGAAGCGGGCACGCCCACGCCATACAGATAGCTCATGGCGATTTCGATGCGTTTGGTGGCCGGCAAGGTAACGCCGGAAAGACGGAGGACTGCCATCCCGTTAGAAATGATTGAAATAATGATTCTCGAAAAGAAAGGTTTGTTGGAGGGAACTGCGCCGTTGTAGTGTAAACATGACTCGATTCATTTCTAACGGGACAGGTAGTTAGCCTTGACGTTGCTTATGCTTCGGGGTGGAACAAATCACAAACAGCACTTTCCCCCGGCGGACAACGCGGCAGTTCTTGCACATGGGTTTGACAGATGATCGGACCTTCAAGAGGGTTGGTTGATTGGTTAATTGGTTGATGAATTAATGAGGGGTTCTGTCCAAATTAACTCATGAACTAATCAACAAATGACTTATTGTCTGTAGACGATGCGGCCTTTGGTTAAGTCGTAAGGCGACATTTCGATGGTCACCACGTCGCCGGGCAGGACTTTCAAGCGGTGCATCCGCATCTTGCCGGACAAATGGGCCAGGATTTCGTGCCCGTTTTCCAGCTTGACCCGAAACATGGCGGCGGGTAAGGACTCAGTCACCGTGGCGGTGACACTGATAAAGCCCTTGTCTGGTTTGG
>JACQBO010000052.1 GCA_016194465.1 Candidatus Kerfeldbacteria bacterium | reverse complement strand
GAAGGTGGCGAAACCACTCGAGGGGTTGGCCCCAAGCAGCTTCAGCACGAAACGGAAGCTCAGGATAATTTCCATCAGTGACAAGACATACCAAATAATTTGGTAGGAGTAGAAAATTCTCTTTTTCCGCGTATACCCGCGTGCCATGCCAGCCGATGGGGCAATACTCTGGGTGGAGCGTCGCAGCTGCTGGTCGCCGGCGTCAGTGACCGTACTTACTTCCTGCGTGGTGTGCGTCGGGGTTTCACTCGACTTTCGACGCACGACTTACTATCCTTGGGGCGTGTTCGTTTTAGAAAGCTCCTCTTCCTGCTTACTCGGGGTGATATTTGGGTCCATAGGCATGGGATTAGTTGCCAAAAAACGCTCGGGTTAGTATATGTGACGTTCTCCAGGTCAAATTATGACAGATGACTCATGAAAAGTATAGTCTAGATTTTGCGATCACACTAGGCGCTCACGGCTCGGAGCCAAAGTACGAATGGGGCCATCACTTTGAACTGATCGGCCACAAACTGTTCCGGATTTTTTTTGGGCAACCGGCTGACTGGAATATCGGTCCAGACCGCAAACTGCTTCAGTTTCAAATATTCGACCAGCGGATGATCTGGATCAAAGCCGCGCGGCGCTTTTTTCAGCCGTTCCCCATCGAATGACCCGAACTGCTTTTTGAAGGCCGGGGCGTTGATCAGGGTGGTAAACTTTTTCGGCTGACGGGCAATGGACTGGCGGATCGCTTCGAGCTGATTTGGTTCGGGCATGTGTAGTCCCCCGGCGATAAATACTTTTCCTTGTTCATTGATCCCAAAATGATATCCGGCCAAATTACCTTTCTTCCCGCCTGGGCCGATGCCAGCGCCAAAACTTGTTTTGTATGGGGTCTTGTCTTTAGAAAAACGAATGTCACGGTTGATCCGGTAGACGGCTTCTTTGGCTGTCAGGTTTCGGAGCGCCGGATCAAAACGGGCTGTGTCAAGAATCACCCGCTGAACAAATTCAAAAAAATCCTGACGGAGCGGCTCATACTCATCGCGATGGGCGTCGAACCAGGCTTTGTTGTTGTGGGCCTTCAGCCCCTTGAGAAAGGCGACGAGACGCTTGGTATCCATGATCAAAGTGTAAGTCGTTCAATATCGAATGTCTAGGTAGGCCGGGGAAGTCGGCTTTTTTAGGGCCAAAAAAATAGTTTAAGCATTTTTTCAGGTGCGTCATCTATCCTCATGTACATGACCAAGAGTCTGTGGACAACATCCACCTTATTCCTAAGGAAAGAAAGCCTATGAAACTACCGGGCAAAATTGCCCTGATTACTACCGGCCTCGGGATGCTATCCTTGGCCGTCGTGGCCACGAAAGGGGTGCTGGCCCAATCGGCGCCGAGTACACCAGTCGACTCAGCCGTGGTTTCGGCCGTGACGCCCTCTGCCACGATGATGCCTGCCCCGATGCCGATGATGATGGGCCACCACCAGGAAAAACTGGATGCCACGGCCAAGCTGCTCGGCATCACCACGACACAGCTCCAGACCGAGCTGCAAAGCGGCCAAGAGTTTTACCAGATCGCCGCCGCGCATGGAGTGACGTACGACAAACTCAAGGCGAACCGCGAAGCGCAGTTCAAGGCGCGGCTCGACGACATGGTCAAAGTCGGGTATATCACCAAAGATGAATCCGCCACCATGTTGCAGCAGTATCAAACGCAGTCCCAGACGATGCCCCTCGGCGGCATGATGGGATTTAGCCATCACGGCGGAGAGTTCTAACCCCGGCGGTTTACCATTAACCCCGAATACCCCCCGCTCCACCCCGAGGGGTGTTTGGTGATGACACTTGACGTTCGCGCTTGACATGGTAGGGTATGGGCAACCCGAGCAAAGGAGGGTCGATGCACTTGCTTGCACTTTTACTCTTGTTGCCGATTAGCTCCGACCAGCCGCAGAAGTATCCAATCGACAGTTTGCTGGCGACGCAGTGGGGCTGGCAGCACGACACGGTCGACGTGCCGCCGCGCGTCCTACTCTACGTCGCGGACGATCAGAATTTGGGATGAACCATTTGATTTCCGTTGCCACGTCGATGTGACCGCCACGATTGATTCTACCGGCAAGGTGGTCGAAGTCAGTGTCGATCCGAAGAGGTACGACCGCCGTCAACTCAGCGTCTCGATGGCGGTACGAAAGGCCTCGGGCTGGCTCTTCACTCCGGCCTACCGCCATCATCAGGCCATCAAGCATTTTCAGCTGCGGCGAGGATTCTATCTCGCTTGGCCGCTGTGCACGTCCATTCGCGACAATGCTCGTGACTAAATCCTTCAACCAGCCGTGAGCGGCTGGTTTTTTTCTGAAGCCTGCTCTGCTGCCTCTCGGCGCAATCACAACCCCCATGATCGCCGCCCTGGGCGGGACAGAGACACAGAGACGAAGATTGTCTGTATATTCCGATTGTGGTAGCATGACCGTATCATCAAAAAACTAAAATGATCGAACTGAAAAAAGTCACCAAGCTCTACGAACTTGGCGGCGAAAAAATCTACGCATTAGACAATGTCAGCATCACCATCGGTGATGGTGACTTTTTGGCGGTCATGGGCCCGTCGGGTTCGGGCAAGTCGACCCTCGCCAACATTATCGGCGGCTTAGACACGCCCGACTCCGGACAAGTGCTGGTTGATAACCGTAACATCGCCACGATGCGAGACAAGGACTTGTCGAAGTACCGCAATGAGAAGGTCGGGTTCATTTTTCAATCATTCAACCTCCAGCCAACCCTGACCGCTGTCGAAAACGTGACCGTGCCGCTTTTGTTTGCCGGTGTTCCGGCTGGCCAGCGGAAGAAACGAGCCATACAGTGCCTCAAAGCCGTCGGCCTGGAGAACCGCCTCAATCACAAACCCGGCCAGCTGTCCGGCGGGCAGCGCCAGCGCGTCTGCATTGCCCGGGCCCTGGTCAACCAACCGGCCATCATCATCGCCGACGAACCCACTGGCAATCTTGATAGCAAGAAAGGGAGCGAGATCGTCAGCCTATTGGAGTCGCTCAACCGGCAAGAAAAAATTACGCTGGTCGTCATCACCCATGACAAAACCGTCGCGAGTGAAGCCCGGAAAGTCCTGACCATGAAAGACGGGAGGCTAGCGTAGTATGGGATTCTTTGATTACTTTCGCGTGGCCTTGAAGAACCTGATCCGTCAGAAGACGCGGACGTTCTTGACGATTATTGCCATTACCGTCGGCTCGCTGTCGCTGATCCTGATGGCCTCGATCATCATCAGCATCCGCCAGTCGCTCGTCGACCAATTCCAACAACTCGGCGCATTTTCCCTCGTCTCGGTCGTCAAGGACCCGAACGCGGTCAACAACAACAGTCTGATCGGCAACAGCGGCGATTCTTCCGAGGGCAAAAAAATAGATGAGGCCGCGTTGCTCGCCCTCAAAACCATCCCCCACGTGGCTGAAGCGACACCCGTCATCTCGCCCAATGCCAATACGATCCGCCTGGAAGGACAGCCCAAAAAAAAACTGGGCTAACCTGACCGGCTACGATCCGGCTAATGACGTCTTCAACTTGCCGTTGACCTACGGCCGTAAATTGGTGCCGGACGACATGGACAAAATCGTGGTCGGCAGCCAGTTTGTCCAGGACCTCGGCTTTGGCAGCCACCCCAAGGACCTCCTCGGCAAGCGAGTAGTCCTCAATTTCCGGACTGGCCCAGCCAGTGCACCTGACTGGGGTCCTTTGCCGACCCAACCGCCGCTCAATGCCGATAAAAGTTGGTACGACGCGCAAAGCAACGCTAGCGTCGACATCCCGGCTGATATCGTCGGCATCATCAACAACGGCACGCTCGACAACGGCCAAAGCTATATCACGATTGGCTGGGCCAGGCGGCTGATGATCCGGGTCTCATGGCAGTACCAGCAACAGCCAGGTCCGGGCGACAGTCAGAATCAGAACCAAAAACCCAACCAACCATATAACCCGCCACCACCGAAACTGACTCTCCAGAAAGAGGATGATTTCGCCCGCACCGGCTACAATACGATCATCCTCAAAGTCGACGACCAGGCCAATATCACGCCCGTGGCCGAAGCCGTGAAGAAACTGGGCTTTGGCGCGAACACCGCCAAGGCTATGCTCGATCAAATCAACAGAATCCTGACCATGGTCGGTATCGTCCTGGCCCTCATCGGCGGCATCTCTCTGTTTGTGGCTGCCATCGGCATCATCAACACCATGATCATGGCCACCTTCGAACGGGTGCGGGAAATCGGGGTCATGCGCGCCTGCGGCGCCACCCGCAGCACCATCCGCAAACTGTTCACCTTTGAGGCTGGCCTACTTGGATTCTGGGGAGGGGTGTTTGGGCTGCTCATCAGCCTTGGTCTCGGCCAGATCGCCCGATTTATCGTCAATCATTTCCATGCCAGCCTGGGAAATATCCCGATTGAGAAAATCGGCACTTTCCCGTGGTGGCTGATCGTGGGCGTCATAGTTTTTACCTCGCTGCTGGGCATGGCCGCTGGTCTCTACCCGGCCATCCGTGCCTCACGGATGAATCCGGTTGAGGCTTTGCGGTACGAATAGCGCCAAAGCCCAGCTCGCCTGGCTCGCGCCCCACTCTGTTGCGGTCGCCGGCGGGTTTTTTTTCAAAAAACCCGCCCAAATTCTGGACGGGTTTGTGGAAACGAGACTTTGATTACATTCGGCTTGAATAATACTGTATCCGCTGAGGAGTGTGGCAGTACCCATCGTGCCATCGTCAACCACGGCTTTCCCCGGGGCCATCGGCTGGCCCATATCAAGCATGCTGCTGCCAACTTTTCCCATCCACGTTTTCCAGTTATTCATGACTTTCTGGACCATGTCGGGAGTCATCTTGTCCGCCGGGGTGGCCGGGCCGTTGTACAGGATAATAAATTTCTTCATACCGATGTGCGTTCGTGAATAAGATATGAAGAGTATATATGGATGGTAGATTTTGGGCAACGTGGGCAGGCTCGACTTGTTGCTTAGCAGTGAATCTCCAACCCGGCTTGACGCGAAAAACAGGAAGGTGTAGGTTCGGGTCACCCGAATCCACTGCACCGTTCTACCAAAGGAGAACACCGTGGAAGCATCCAGAGTCCCAGCCCTGATCGCCGCATACTCGCCGGTCATTCCACCGATGCATCAGATTGTCGCCTGCCTGTTTACGCCGGAAGTCACGGCGCAGATCACCGAGGACGAGGCGATCGCGGCTATCCCCGGTATCACCTTTGAACACCAGGCCTCCACACCGGGGGATGACGATATATTGCAAGTTTCCAGCAGGCCTCCGGTCGACATTTCCCGGCTTTTGCGCTAGAGTAGGGTTAGTTCTTTGACAACTGGTTACCTTTTCCTGCAAGGAGGGCGCCGTGAAAAACGCGTCTTGGTTGAGTTTCTTCCTGGTGGTCGTCACGGTCAGTGCGGCACATGCAGTTCCGATTTCGGGCGACAGCGCAACGGTTGAGCACCTTTTGGCCCAGGCTCCGGATCCATGTTTTGGAGACGCCTGGGACCGGTGGCTGGCGAGCTTGGGAGAAGCATCGGCGAACTACCTCCTCGAGAAGCCGGCCTACACCTTTCGGGATTTCGGCTCGAGCTACGCACTCGCGATCAATGTGCTGGCAACCGTCAAGCACGTGTCGCCGACGGCGATCGACAACTTGAAGCATGTCATGAGCACATCCGCCTGGTACGATCAGGGAATGAGCGCCGCCGAGCAGTTGACCCGCGTCCGCTGGACCCCGGCGTCGAAACAGGAGCGCATTGTTTACTTCCTGGCCATGAAGCGAAACCGGGAGGCAATGAGAGAAGCGGCCACGGCGGGTGATATACTGATCTGGCTGTATCGTGACTCGACCTACACGGCAATTCGTGGTCAGCTATTGACGGCGATGCGCGGTTGTCGCGATGTGCGGCTGGTCGACTGCTACCTCGATGCGTTGGTGGCCGACCAAAAATCGGAGTCGGACGCCACCGGCCTACGATGCCCGGACATGAACAATTCGATTCTGACCATGGAAGCCAATCAGGGTCTCATCGCTACTTGGCCTCTTGGCCGGCGCGGCTTGCCGGTGATGCTAAACCAGATCAAGCTCGGCAATGCCACTCCGATCTGGCTCCTCCTCCGGGATCCGGAAGACGCGTCCGAGGCCATGCAGGCCTGTCTGGCGGCTGTTCATGAGTACGGTTCCGAGTCGGCCCGCGCTTTTCGTGTGGCTTTCGACGAGTACGCGCGGAACACCCCGTTAGCTCCTCGGAACGCATCGGTTGGAAGGATCCCGGATCGGGCGACCCGCGCCATGGTCCAGGTCTTGCTCGAGTCTCGCCAGCCGCCATTTACGGAGTCAGACGAAGGGATTACAGACTCCAGGTTGCACATGGCGGTCCGCCGGGGGAGTCTGTATCCTCAGGTATTGCGAGCCCTGAAACCGGTCCAGGCTGCCCACCTTGCCGGACTAGCCGGTTTGGATGATGAGCGGCTCGGATCCTATCTGCAGGTGCTGACCGCTACCCAGGAAGAAATCACCGGTGCGGCGGGCCAGCTGCATAATCTAACCGAAACGATGCGGTTGATCGTTCTTGCCAATCGCTCGGAGACCATCCGCGACTACGTGAAGAAAAACCCCGATCTCGCCCCGACGAGCATTGAAGTCACTTTCCCCTGGGACGCGGAACATTACCCAAAGGAAGACACGCGTCCCATAACCGTCCGTCTCCCTCGCGTTCGTTAATCGGCATCTTCTCTTACCCCCTCGGTTTTGCACCGCGGGGGTTTTTCTTTCCCAACACCAATTACTCCAAAATAGATAAAAAATTGGTGTGGGTTGACACCATGTTATAACGGCGTTATAATACCGTTATAACAATATTTACGTCTATGACCCACAAAATCATTACCGTCGGTAACTCCTCGGCCGTCACCCTGCCGCCAGACCTCCTGAAACTAATCCACCTGCGGGCCGGGGAAAAAGTGACCATTGAGCACGACGCCAAGCGTGGGGGGCTGGTGATTTTGCCTGTTCGCCGGTCAAAAGTTGACGCTGAATTGTTAGAGTGGACAGACACCATTATCGAAAAGTATCGTCCGGCTCTTGAAGCATTAGCCAAGAAGTAGGTGATCTATCTTGACGGCGACGAGCTCCTCGCCATCCACATCCGCTTGATCCAGCGGACCGGCGGTTCGCAAGGGGTTCGCGATAACCATTTGCTGAAATCTATTTTTGAACGCCCGAAAATGACCTTCGGGGGTAAAGATTTGTATTCAGATCTCTGGACGAAGGCGGCGGTGTATTATGAAGGCTTCACCAAGTTTCATGTCTTTGTTGATGGTAACAAGCGAACCGCCTTCATCGCCACCATTCGCTTTCTTGAACTCAATGGATATATGCTTGAGCCAAGCAATGCCGAGGCCGAAAAGTTTACACTCGATATCATCAAGAAAAAACTGGAAGTTTCGGTCATTGCCGCTTGGTTGAAGAAACATTCTCGAAAAGTGCGGAAGTAGGGGGTTTATGTACTACCTTTACATCCTCAAGTGCGCCGACGGCACGCTGTATACCGGGATGACCACCAATCCGAAGCGGCGGGTGAGTGAACATAATACTTCTGACCGCGGAGCAAAATATACTCGGACCAGGCGGCCCGTGAAGTTGGTGTACGCAAAACGATTTCACAACCGATCGAATGCGGGTAAGGCGGAGGCGAGAATAAAAAGGCTGTCGAGAAGAGAAAAACTGAGGTTGGTTTCGGGATACCATGGCGCCCGGCTCTTGCTATTTGACAAAACCTATCCCCTAGAGTAGACCATATTATATATGCGGAGAGCCAAAATACCTGTTAACCGCGGTTCCTTACGAACCCTGACAATGGTGGTTGGTTTGGTGTTTTGGCTGCTGCCGAGCCTGACTTCGGCCACGACCACGCCGGGTAAACTCTATGCCGACGATAAGCTCAACCCTGAAGGAGGGAGTGGAACCGGGGGGACAACATTTAACCCCTACCCCGATCTCGAGGCAGTCGCGCCAACGGTGACCCAAGTGGACTCCGGGATCGATTATTACCGGTATCGAATTGATTTTACCGTCTGGAACAACGCGAAGATTGCCTACAATTTCACGGACAGCATCTGCTACAGCAATTCCAGCACCTGCGATAATTTCACCGTCAACCAACTCGGGACCGGTTCATACACGATCCATACGGCGTATCACAACTTTCTCAAGGGACCGCAGTTCGAAACGGTGAGCGGATTTGCCGACGTCAACAACGATATCAATGAGTCGAACGAGAGCAACAACGAGGCATTCACGACGTTCCAACCGTCGATTCCTTAATCCGGCGGTTGGCCCTCGATAACATCTTGGTTTTTTCGCCAGAAATAATATACCGAAGCTCGCCCAGCTCGGCCGGTTTTTCTTTACTAGACCATGCTACACTACCCCCATGGACCGAACCACCTCACGATTAGAAACCTTCACCGACCCCTACACCAATTGATTTATGAAAGCAACACGTAAACAAGCTCACATCAAGAAGAAACACGGTATCAAACTTTGGGTGTATCCGGCAAAGCAAAAAGTTTCTGAAGTTGCGTATATCGAATCTACGGTTGGGCACCTTCAGGAGTTTTACGATAAGAAAAGTACGTTCACGTATTATATTTTGGCTGGTCAAGGGACATTCTATCTCAATGGTAAGGCGGTTCCAGTCAAAGCAACGGACGTTGTTATTATCCCACCGATGACGAAGATATATTATATAGGCAAGATGAAAATGACTCTTACTACGTCGCCGGTCTGGAACGCCAAAAATGAAGTCCACGTTCGTTTTATTCGATCCACTAAACACATCAAATAGGTGGCCACGTCAACCCAATTGGTGTGGGGGTCTTCGCCACTATGAATAGAACTACTTCGAGAATCGAAACTTTAGCTGATGGAGTATTCGCGATTTCGATGACCCTGCTTGTCCTGAACGTGACCGTCCAGACCGGCTTAGGGCACAAAGACTTTCTCGAGGCGCTCCGAAGCGTCGGACCAAAAGTGCTGGCCTACATGGTTAGCTTCAGTGTCATCGCGGTCTATTGGATCGGTCACCACAATCAATACTTTTGGATCAAGCATACCGACCGGACGTTTCTCTGGATCAACGTCTTTTTCTTGATGGCCATTGCCTTCATCCCGTTCTCGACCAGTCTCATTGCTGCCTATCCGCAAGAAGTCTTGGCCATTCTGATCTACGGCGCGAATGCCATGGCCGCCGGCATCCTGCTCTTGCTGCACTGGAACTATGCGGCCGGTCGAGGGAAGCTCGTGCCCGGCCATATTGATGCCCACCTAGCCACAGTTACCCAGCGCCGCATCACCCTCGGGATTGTGTTCTACGCCGTCGCCACCGGGTTATCGTTTCTCTCGCCGAAGCTGAGCGTAGCGCTGTTAGTTTTGTTGCCACTTTTCTATATGCGGAGTTCGGAGATTGATCGGTTTTTGAAGGGGCAACATTCCGAGTAGCAGGGACTCGGTCATTCAGGCCTTGAGCCGGAATCTATTCGCCTGCGGCGGGCCGGGTTTGTTCCGCCTTGTCCCATAGGCGACCACCAGGGTGCTATACGGGATGCGCGGGGCTTTTTGATTAACTATTTTTGAGCTCAGTAAAGGTTAGTATCTATTACTTGACACAAGGTATACTAAGTGATAACATAGTATATATCTTAATGGCAGATGCATACTAACTATCTATGAACGTAGAAATAGGCAAAAATATCAAGCAAACGAAAGGGTTCTCCGCTTTTGTGCCGACACAATTTCCGCCAAAAGGGCTTTCGAATATCTCTTTGCCTATTTTACTCAAAGCCGCTGAAGCTGATCGATTAGTTGGTAAGTTGGATGGTATCACTCACACATTGCCAGATGTCGACTTTTTCTTAAAGATGTTCGTAGCGAAAGATGCCGCGTCCTCAGCGCAGATTGAGGGGACGAAGGCGACGATGGTTGAGGCGATCGAAAAAAACGTTGGCGTCGCTGAAGATGAAACAGACGCAGACGATATTTTGTTTTACATTAAAGCCCTCAATTATGGCGCCAAACGATTAGAGAAATTTCCGTTGTCCCTCCGACTCATTCGGGAAATTCACCAGCAATTGATGGCCGGCGCACGGTCAACCCAGTTTTCTGATCCGGGAGAGTTTCGACATTCTCAGAATTGGATCGGGGGCACGTTATCCAGTAACGCACTTTTTGTCCCGCCGCCGGTGCACGATATGCATCGAGCCCTCCATGACTTTGAAGCATTCCTCCGTCAGGAGTCTCAAGTTTTGCCATTGCTACACATTGCCTTGACGCACGGTCAATTTGAAACGATCCATCCGTTTCTTGATGGTAACGGTCGAACCGGTCGATTGCTCATCACGATGCTTCTTTGCCATCGTCAACTACTGGAACGACCAGTATTATTCTTATCATCATTTTTTAAACGGCACCAAAAACTATACTACCAACGTCTTAACGGCTACCATGAAGGAGAGATCGATCCGTGGCTCGATTTCTTTTTGGAGGGGGTGATTACGACCGCGAACGAATCCATTGCTGTTTCTAAAGAAATTCGGAAACTTCGCGATGACGATATGGCGAAAGTACAATCATTGGCCAAACGAGAATCGGAAAGCGGAGTGTTAATTTTATCTCATCTCTTTGCTCAGCCGATTGTGACCACGGCGATCATTATGAAATGGACGGGTTTTACGCGAGCCGGAGCGCAAGGTGTGCTTGATCGTTTTATTGGTTTAGGAATCTTAGAAGTACGCGATAAAAAAGAGACATATGATCGGAGTTATCAATATACGAGGTATATTAAATTGTTCTCGAAATAACACTTTTTACTCCGACCCATGACAGTGGCGGCATGGGAGGGCATTGAGGTAGAGCGGGGGGTGTAATTGTTATTCGCCTGCGGCGGGCTTGACAGCGCCGCGCGGCAAGCCCCCACGCTTGGCGTGGGGGAATCAGAGCGCACGTAGCCAGGGTGCGGGACCTGGCCGTCTTGTGGTAACCTGGAAGCATGCCCGTTTATCATACCGCACACGCGCGCTATGAGTTAT
>JACQBO010000041.1 GCA_016194465.1 Candidatus Kerfeldbacteria bacterium | reverse complement strand
GATGGTTCAACTTCGGAAAATATCACTGGCTCAGAGCTCATGCCTGACCCCGACTTGTTCAAGCGGGTTTTCAAAAAGCCTCGAGTATTTTCTCTTCCGAAAGACCGGCGGTACAATCCCGCCTATGAGTATCTGTATGAGATGATACATCCGGCCACCATCTAGCTCGGGCGGCTGGCAGTTTCTCGTTCTTACAAAATAGCTATTTCTTTTTCCCGTAGACCCATGAATCCTCCTGACGTGGCACCTCGCGTTTCTATCATCCTGCCAGTGTATAACGGACAAGAATTCTTGGATGAGGCCTTGGCCAGCTTGGTCAATCAAACATTGAAAGATTTCGAACTGTTGATCATCAACGACGGTTCGACGGACAACTCGGTTGCGGTGATTGAACGTTGGGTAGCCAAAGATCACCGGTTACGCCTGATTCAGAACGGCGAACCGCATGGCTTACCACAGGCTTTAAATGCTGGGCTTCGACAGGCTCGGGGTGAGTATATTGCCCGGGCTGATCAAGATGACCGGCACCGGCCTGATCGCTTGGCCCAGGAAGTAGCTTTCCTTGATCAGCACCAAAAAATTATGCTGGTCGGGACCGCGTACCAACCCTTTAACCAAGATGGTCAGCGCCCTCTGCTTCGACACCCGGCGGCCTCGCCAATCATTGCTTGGAAGATGCTAAGCGCTTCGGCTTTTTGCCACCCTACGGTCGTTTTCCGCCGGCAAGTCTATGAAAAACTCGGGGGGTATCCCGTCACGGGGGCTGAAGACTTCGCTTACTTTTCGAAAGTTGTTTGCCACTGGCCAGCGGCAAATCTGTCTCACGTCTTGATAGACTACCGAGAGCATGCGACAAATTACTCCCTCACGCGCAAGGAGGCGATCACGATCAGTATTATGGAAACGTTTCAGGAAAACATCCGGCATTATTTTGGGACCGCTGATCAAGCGCCGGTCTTGTATGATTTTTTGGTGCGACGATACCTGCCTTTGCGACACTGGCGTAAGGTTAAAATCATGTGCCTCGAGATTATCAGAAACATTGGCCGGACCTACGCTCTCTCCTCGCTCGCCCCATCCATGGTCGGTCTTTATTTTCTGGCCGTAAAAGAATTGCTGGTGGTTAGTCTGCGGACGCTCTTTCGTTTACCGGCGCTTGGCCCGGCACTGTATCCATGATCATTACTCGTATCATCGGCGGCCTCGGTAACCAAATGTTTCAATACGCGGCTGGTTTGGCCTTGGCGCGACGGTATCATGTCCCATTGAAACTTGACGTCCGGGGTTATGACGAGCAAAAACTACGGCAATTTACCCTCAATCATTTCCAAATCTCGGCGCCGGTTGCTTCGCACTCTGAGTTACCGCGCATGGCCCAAACCAGGTCTCCCTTCGTTCGGCTATTCCCGCGCTGGTATCGCCCGGGTGGCGTGAAGGTCTTTCGCGATTACTTGAAAGGATTTGATCAAACCATTTTTTTGCAAGGAGGCAATGTCTATCTTGACGGTTACTGGCAGTCGGAGCAATATTTTGTGGACATCGCCGGTGTGGTCCGAAAAGAATTCCAACTGCGCGTCCCGCTGGACATAGAAAATGAAAAAATGGTCGAGCACATGACGAAGAAGCCATCTGTCTCGCTTCATGTTCGACGCGGCGACTATGTCGCTCATCCTGTGTATGCCACGTGCGGCATTGAGTATTATCATCAGGCCGTCGAGTATATTGCTGCCCGTCATCGGGGCATCACACTTTATGTTTTCTCCGATGATCCACCTTGGGTGCAGGCTCATATCAGAACCAAGGTACCAACCATCTATGTCACTAACAACCAAGGCCAGAACGACTATAAAGACCTGATCGTCATGAGCCGGTGCCAGCACCATGTGATTGCCAATAGCTCATTTAGCTGGTGGGGGGCTTGGCTGGCGGAAACCGCCGGCGGGATTGTCATTGCCCCCAATACTTGGTATACTGATCCTTCCATGGATACAAGCGATCTTCTGCCCCAACGCTGGATCACCCTAGCCCCCTAAACTCATCTCACGAACTATTTCTCAATTATCATCATATGCCGCGACAACGTTTATACCAGCGCGTTTACCAAGTCAAAAACTTATTGAAGAATGTTTTAACCGGAAAAAAGGTAACCGACGATTTCGACTGGGATATATATACCCAGCATTATAAAGGTGAACTGAAGCAGGTTGAAGAAATAGAATCCACGGTTATTCAACCTGGTAACTACCAGTTTCAAAATAACACGTTGGTCAAAGTGACCGATATGAAACCACTGCACTTAAACCATCATCTTATTTACGAGACGATCGGGCAGCTGAAACCGGTTAGCGTGTTAGAGGTCGGGTGCGGTGGGGGTGACCACTTGCATAATTTGAGCGTCTTGTATCCTGATGTGAAGATTTATGGCGAAGATTTGTCGGACAAGCAGCTGAAATTACTGCATCAGCGGCACCCTGATCTCAAGGCCAAAGTGCAACAGCATAACATTGCCTCGCACCAGCTCGCTAGTTGGCCACCAATCGATTTGGTGTTTACGCAGGCAGTCGTCATGCATATCAAGACCGGCGACAATCATCGCACCGCCTTGAAAAATATTTTTCATATGGCCCAGAAGTATGTCATATTGATGGAGAACTGGCGATCGCATGATTTTGTCAAGGATATTCTTGACCTGCAAGCCAAGGGAGAGTTGGGCTGGCCGGAATTCCATCTTTACTCGCGACCCTACACTGGTACCACTCACCCCTACTTATTAGTTGCTTCGCGCGTGCCCCTGCCGCAGTACCAGCCACTTCGCACTGACGACGAACTGCGTGTCGCCTAGCTCCAACTGGTCTCAGCCACATGGCGCCCCGGATTTCGGTCGTCCTACCGCTCTATAACGCTGGTCCTTACCTGCGGCCGGCCATCGACAGCATTCTCAATCAGACCTACTCTGATTTTGAATTGATTATTATTGATGACGGATCGACCGACGGTTCGGACAAAGTTATCGCTTCGTATCACGATCCGCGAATTCGAGTCTACACCCAAGAAAATAAAGGCGTCATGGCCTCGTTAAACCGGGGTCTTGAGTTATCTCGCGGCCAGTATATCGCCCGGATGGATCATGATGATGTCTCGGACCCGAGGCGTTTTCAGCAACAAGTCGAATTCCTTGATTCTCACCCCGATCATGTAGTGGTGGGCACCACCTATGCCTACATCGACCCGGTCAATCGCCTCCTGGGAGTGTTCCCCGCTTTACTCCGTGACGAAGACCTCCGCCGTGAGCTGATCACGAAGTCGCCGCTGGCTCATGGCTCAACGGTGATCCGCGGCTCGGTTATCCGGGAACACCTTATTCGATATCAATCCACGTACATTGACGACTACGATTTGTGGATGCGTTTGGCGGGCTTCGGGAAAATGGCCAATCTTCCGGCTGTGCTATATTTCTGGCGTCACCACCCCGGTAGCATTATGTCTCTTCATTACGACCAGCAACGGACTGAGTCCCGAATATTACAAGACGCAGTTTTCCCGAAGCTTGATATCGGCCAGCTCAGTTCCTGGCCAGGCTGGCACCGTTTACAACGATACGAGAATGAACAGGTTATTATTCAGGGAACGAAATTGCGCATCGATCGACGAAATGCGCATAGTTCCATGTACTTGAACCTCGGCTTATTTCTGGCGCGTCACAAACGTTTTTGGCCAGCCATCAAAACGCTATGGTATAGTGTTTTGATTCAACCACTCTACCCGCCGTTGGCGCTTGGGCGACGTTTATTCTCTGTACAGTCGCATGAAAATCTGCTTCGTCAATAACCTTTTTCCACCAGTCGCCCAAGGCGGAACAGAAGTCGTCGTCCAGACAACGATTGATCTTCTCCGTCAACGAGGACATAACGTTATCCTCATTACTACCTCCCCGACGCGAACGAGGGAGCAGTGGTCAATCGAAACGAGCTTAGGTTTTTCTATCTATCGTTTTCGTCCGAAAAATCTGTATTACTATACGGAGGGATATACACAGCCGGTTTGGAAGAAACTACTGTGGCATGCCTTCGATATAATCAACCCGCTGGCCGCCAGCACTCTTGAACACATTATCCGGCAAGAAAATCCGGATCTGGTTCATGGCCATAACCTGAAGGGGATGTCGTACACTCTCCCGAGGGTATGTGCAAAACTCGGCATCCCTTATGTTCATACCTTGCACAATTACCAACTCCTCCACCCTTACGGGACGTTTCTGTATAATCAGCCGCCGCCCTATTTTTCCCCTCGGATTGCCGCTTGGCTGTATCAAGCGATCAACAAGCGCCAATTTAGGCCAACTCGCCTAGTTGTATCCCCCTCCAACTATGTTCTGGCGATGCACGTTCGAGCGGGGTTTTTTACAGCCTCGGAAAAGCAAATATTACCCAGCGGGATTAAGCTTCCGACAGAGGGCCACATGCACCGTATGGACGATCTACCATTGCGCCTGGTCTATGTCGGAGCCCTAGAGCATATCAAGGGCATTCGACAACTGATCGCCAGCGTCAAACGTCTGCCTGAACAGACTGTTTCCTTGGATATTTACGGCACGGGATCCCTGCAACTAGAGGTGGCCAGAGAAATTACTGGACGAAAAAATATTCAGATGCGTGGCTATTTGAAAGATAAAAACCGTCTCCGGTCATACAACGTCCTTGTTTTTCCCTCCATTTGTTACGAGACACAGGGGTTGGTTGTCCTGGAGGCCCTCAGCTACGGTTTGTCGGTGATTGCCTCAAACATTGGTGGGCCGACAGAAGTCATTGAGCCCGGGGTTAACGGACTGTTAGTGCCGGCCGGCAACGTCGAGGCTTTAACTCAAGGCATCCTGAAGCTGGCCAACGACCGCAAAACGTTGCGCGATTTACAAAGCCAGACGAGAAAATCAGTAGAAAAATATTCGTTAGCTGACTACGCTTCGCGGTTATTGGCTATCTATCACAGTGTGGTCGGGGGTGTTGCCGCTGGTTAAACCTCTGGGACTAAAACGGTGACATCCTACGGCTGATTGGCCTTCGGCTCCCGGCGGTTTATTTGACCGTTACGTCTCGTACGTGTACAGAAGTTTCTTAGCGAGTATTGCGGGCTGAGCCTGGTACCAAACTTTAGGCATGCTCGAATACCCGGGGATTACATCTTGATCCTCGCCTTATTAATCTTAGTATCTTCAATAAAGATATTATTTCGGGGGTCTAATTTCCATATCTTTAGGGTACGGGGGTAATACTTCCTCATCGTGACTAACCCGTATCCACTTTTATACACGTCCTGGAAGTGCACCAAGATTTTTCCCGGCTTGGCAATGGCCGTTAGACTGTTGAGCGCCTTCAGTCCGTCCGCAAGCACCTGATAGGTCTTCACCGTGGTGCTCGTCTTGTTTGTCCCCACGGCCAGGTAGACTTTGTCGCTTGACGCAACTATGACGGTGGCGTTTAGTCCCCTGGTAGCGTCCCCACCAAAGGGATTGTATGCTTGTAGTAATTTGCCATCGGCCCGATAGACCCTGATTTGGCCTTTTTTGTACGGGCCTGAATTTAGAAAAACGTATAATTTCCCATCCGGTCCGAAATCGACGCTCTCCGCCCAAACCTTGCCCTTATAATCAGGTGCAAAGGGACGAATGGTGATGGCTTTTCCTTTGAGTCTGATCGTATAAACGTTCTTGGTCAGCTTCAGAGTATTGATGATTGGGTGATAGGTGGCCGCGCCTTGGACCTGGGGAATCCGGATGAGGGGGGTTGGGGTTGGCACGACGATTTCCGGAGGAGCAGGTGCGGCCGGTATTTCGGATGAGATGGGCGGAGCGGGCGGCGGGTCGACAACAATCGGGGGAAGAGGTAGGGTGCTGACTCGCAAAGCGGCTGATCGTTCAGAAGTATTGCCTGAAACATCGACCGCTTGGACCACATATTCATAACTTGTGTTTGGGGTCAATCCGGCATCAGCAAAGATTGGTTGGAGGGAGGTACTAACCTGCTCCCCGTCTCGAAAAATTCTATACTCTCGAAGCACATCATTATCAACTGAAGCATCCCAGGAAAATTCTAACCTCTCTTGACCTTGTGTCAGGAGCTGTAAATGTGTCGGGGTCGTTGGCGGTTCAGTATCACCTGGGCAGGTAAAAGTTGCGGATGTTATATGGGTGTCATCACCGACCACGTGTACCCACCAGCGATACCGCGTCCGAGGACTGATGGTCTGCTGAGAAGACGTTAATAACATTTCCGTCAACGTTGGGCCAACGTCCTGGGCCACATCGTCTAGCGCAACTGAATACTCTGGGGCGCCATCGGCCGCGTTCCAGCTGAGTTGGACGTGTTGCCTCGAGGAGTCGCATGCCGATTGCAGGTTGGTCGGATACGGCAATTTTGCGATGTTTGAAAACGATTCTTCTAAACCGGCGTTTGTTAATAACCCAGAGGGGATATCTTGGACGCCGCCAATTTCATGATTATTACTGACGCTATTTGGTCCAAACCAAGGCGGCGGCAAAAAAATATCAATGTCCTCGGCGTATCGATTTTGCCAATAATTATCGGTAATGGTATTTTCCCCGCCGGTCACAAACAGGTTTTGCACATTGTCGAAGACGGCGTTGTGACTAACGGTGATACCGCGACTTCCGGCATCCAGATATATAGCTCCATAGAGATGCTTTTGTCGACTAATGACATTTCCGGTGATGACATTTCCCGGTTGGGCGGCGAGGGAGTAGATGCCGCCGCCGTCAAGCAGGGTGAGCAGGTGATCATGAACATAGTTGTTTTCTATCTGATTGTTTTTGGCCACAGTCGGATCACTATTCCCCCACCCCCAGCCAATAGAAATACCGCTGTAGGGAAGCTGGAATAGCTCGTTATGTTGGACGGCTGATCCAGCGACATAGCCTAACCAAATACCGACTGCATCTTGAAATTCCTTGCCAATATCGCGCACATAGTTATTGGCGATGGTATTGCCGCTGGTAGCCTGAGCGTCGGATACATGCGGCTGATCTACGTCTCCAATCTGTATCCCACTGCCGGAAATATCGGTGAAATGGTTGCCCGATATCGTGTCTTGCTGGCTGCCTTCTTCCAGGGTGAGGCCGGCCCCGCCAAGGTGAGTAAAAATATTAGCTCGAACAGAAATATTTTTTGCCGATCGAAAGGTAACGGCGGCCGGTATTTTTTGCAACATCGATGTTGCCCCTACCAGGTGCAGGGAAGCCTGAAGGGAGGCGTATCCGTCGCCAGTGCTCGGACCATTCCAAGCGGCGTGTTCAAACGTCAGACCCGCAAATGAAATATCATGAATAGGATCATCTGACGTGCCAGAGCCAGTCAGCAGTGAGCCCAGGGTAGGCACGATCGCCTCCGCCGTGGTCATCCCTTGACCGCGATAGGGGTAGTAATATAGCCAGCCGTCCGTCTGGTTGTAATACCATTCCTGGGGCGTGTCGAGCAGCTCCATGGCGTTTTCAATATATGATGGTGTATCCATCGGCGTCGCGGTCTCATACTGCGAGTTATCCCAACACGGCTGCTGCATAATAATGATGCTGGCGGTGACTGATTGTACGCGACAGCGGTACTGTTTCCAGGCGACCGAGGACACGAACTCAACGTCAGAGATGTTTTCCCAAGCCGAAATTGGCGGTGTATTTTCGATCGAATTTTCAATGTACCCGTGGCTGGTTTTTTGAAACACCGGAAGCGGCTGATTGCTCCGAGCGCGAATTTCTCGCTCCCCGTTCACATAGAGCTGTCGAATGACTCGATTGGGGCCGATGTTTGTTTTCCAGATAGGACTACCCAGGCTAGCCGGTACCCATCCGTGGACTATTTCTCCCCCACTGAGGATCGGTTTTTCGCCAGGGTAGTTTTTGTAAATAACTCTATACCCGTTCATTCCCGAGTCGACTGCCTCGAGCGACCATGGGGCCGGTAGTCGGTACATGCCGCCACGCAAAAAAACTGTTATATCTCCCGTCATGGTTTGATTGATTGTCCGGACAAGGTCGCGAGCTCGGCTGAGCGTCTGCACCGGTTTGTCTTGGCTCCCCTGATTGCCGTCATTTCCCTCCGGCGACACATATATCTGCTGACCAGCGCTGAGAGCGTTGGCCGGAGAAACTTTTAGGACAATCAATAACCCGAGTATGAGGACAGAGAACGCAAAAAAACTTTTCACAAAAAGTATAACCCGCGCCTTAGATTGTGTGGCTGGCTTTTCTAAGCGATGAAAATCAACTGGGTTGTTTCTCTCCATGCATACAAACTCGGCAATGGTATTCTGGATTAGTTATCATACCATACTATGGCTACTTTGTCAATTGGACCGCCATGGAAAAGAAAAAGATTCGAGAAGTTTTCGAAGCGTTTCGTAATTGGATGACACGAATAATTTCAGATTTATTTTGTGGCAACGCTATCGCCTCCCGCCCCGAAGTCTTCCATTCAGAATCATTCGTTCGATAGTCGACGGTTCCATCGCTATGATCGACCAGTAGTGTCTCTGGATATCCACGCCGTAGAATGTCGGCAGGTAAAGTGATGGCGATGGTTCCAGTTGGAGCTAGCTCCAACTGTGTCAAGTTATCTTGGTCGGTAAAATAGAATGCGTTCCCGCAATAACGACAGGAAGAATGGCCATTCGTCGTGACCGAGATACCATCGTTACTTTTACCGTTACCGAGAGGAATGGGCAATCGTACGGCCAGACTCGAATCAGATAAACGATACAATCGCGCCCGGCCAATCTGTTTCAAGAGTTGCACTCGGGGATGATACATCGCCACCGAGAATTGTTCGGGCACGAGGATATACTCAATTCCCCGTCGCCGGAGGAGGTCAACATCCGCGGCCGGCTCATCACGAAGCAGATGCTTGACGCTCGCGAGGTACGGTGCAGGTTCGGCAATGGTCGGAACGTTGTAGCTCGCCCACAAAGTCGGGTGGCCGGTTAAGGACGCCCACGTATTGTATAGGCCGCCGGGATTGGCGATTATTCCGGCGGCGGGAATATTATTTTTCACCCAGTTAGCCAGCGCCGCATCGTTCTTGGT